>JBFWRA010000264.1:0-6141 GCA_050249155.1 Isosphaeraceae bacterium
GGCTCATGATCACGTCGTCCGGGTCCACGCCGTCCTCCTGGAACAATCGCTCGCGGAGCCGTTTCCGACGCTCGGAGTTTGGCCAGGCGTCGAGCACCCGGGCCAGAGGGACCCCCCCGGCCGTCAGCGCGGTCTCATCGAGCAATCCCAGTTCGCGCAGGTGGGTCATGACCTCGGGGACTCCCCCGGCCAGGAAGGCGCGGACCGTCGGATGGTACGCGGGTCCGTTGGGCAGGACGTCCACCAGCCGAGGGACCTTCACGTTGACGGCGTGCCAGTCGTCGACCGACGGCCGGGTCAAACCCGCCGCGAACGCGATCGCCGGGATATGGAGCAGCAGGTTCGTGGAGCCTCCGAACGCGGCGTGGACGGTCATGGCGTTGCGGACCGCCGCGTCGTTGAGAATGCTCGCCGTCGAAAGCCCCTGGCGAGCGAGTTCCACCAGCGCTCGAGCGGACCGCCTGGCCATCTCCCTCCAGATCGGCTGGCCCGAGGGGGCGAGCGCCGAGTGCGGCAGGGAAAGCCCCAGCGCCTCGGCGACGACCTGCGACGTGGCCGCGGTCCCGAGAAACTGGCAGCCGCCACCGGGGCTCCCACAGGCCCGACAGCCGAGTTCCGCCGCTTCCCGCAGCGTGATTTCACCGTGCGAGTACCGAGCGCCGATCGATTGAACCTTCCCCGCGTCCTCCCCATCGCGCGGGGGAAGGGTCACTCCGCCAGGCACGATCACGCCGGGGAGGTTCTTGATCCCCGCCAGGGCCAGCATCATGGCGGGTAGCCCCTTGTCGCAGGTGGCCACCCCGAGGACCCCCTTTCGCCTTGGCAGAGAGCGGATCAAACGCCGAAGCACGATCGCCGCGTCGTTGCGATAGGGGAGGCTGTCCATCATCCCCGCGGTCCCCTGCGTCCTGCCGTCGCAGGGGTCGGAGACCATCCCGGCGAACGGTGCCACGCCCAGCCCCTTGAAGGTTTCCGCGGCCTCCCTCACCAGCAAGCTGATCTCCCAGTGTCCCGTGTGGTAGCCCAGCGCGATCGGCGAGCCATCCTCGGCGCGCAGGCCCCCTTGGGTGCTGAGGATCAGGAACGGGTCGCGGTCCACCTCCGAGGGGTTCCAGCCCATCCCGGCGTTCTGGGTCAGTCCGAACAGGTCGCCGGACGGCCATTGGCGGAGCATCTCGTCGGTCAAGGGGAGTGAACCGGCCGGCCCGTCGGCCTTGGTCTGGACCTCGAAGCAAGCGGGGTCGGTCTCGCCGAGGAGTTCCGGAAGGGTCAGGGCGTCGCGCGCGTGGGCCATGGTCGGCGTCTCGGCGTTGAGGTATCGTAAGTCGTCGGCCCCTGATTCGATCAGGAACGCCCTGGACCCGCAACGGTCCGGCCCTCGTTTGGCGGAGTCCTCATGAATCCGTTCAGGACCAAATCCCAGCCGACGACGCTCTCCAAAGCGCCGAAAGGGCTGGAGGGATTGGAGTCGCTCGCCTGGCTCATGGATAAGGCGATCCCGATCCCCGGGACCAGGTTTCGCGTCGGGATCGACGCGATCCTCGGCCTCTTGCCGGTCGGTGGTGACGTGCTGGCGGGGATCGTCCAGGTGGGGATCGTCGCCCTCGCTCTGTATCGATACAAGGTGCCGAAGGCCGTCGCCGCTCGGATGGGCGCCAACGTCCTGCTGGACCTCACCCTCGGCGCGATTCCCATCCTGGGGGACGTCTTCGACGCGTTCTTCAAGGCGAACACCCGCAACCTCGCGCTGCTCAGGGAGGTCCAGACCCTTCGCGAAGCCGACCAGCCGGTTCCGACCGGCCCGTCGAAACGGTACCTGATCGGGATCGTCCTCGGACTGGTCGGCCTCTTGCTCTTGATCTTCGGCGCGTTCGTCTGGTTGACGGCCTGGGTGATCCGGCGGGGCCTGGTTTGAGTTGACGCCGTCGACGCGTCGGATCAATCAACCGACGCTGGGGATCAGTTCGATCGGGGCCTTGCCCCCCTCGACCAGCCGAATCGGCCTGCCGTCGGGCGAGAGGAACTTCTGGTCGGGGTCGATCCCCAGGGATCGGTAGATCGTCGCGGCGAGATCGGCGGGCGTGACCGGCCGTTCGATCGGAGAGTCTCCCCGGGCGTCGGTCCGACCCAGAACGAGCCCCCGGGGCAGTCCCGCCCCGGCCAGCAGGGCGCAGTTGGCCCTGCCGTGGTGGTCTCTTCCCGCGTTCGGATTGATCCGGGGGGTCCTGCCGAATTCGCCCATCATGACGACCAGGGTGTTTTCCAGAAGTCCCCGTTCGTCCAGGTCGGCGATCAAGGTGGACACGCCCTGATCGATCGGCGGGGCGAGCGTGTCCTTGATCCTGGCGAAGTTCTGCTGGTGCGTGTCCCAGCCAAGCTGAGCTGGTCCTCGATCGTTCAGGGTGACGAACGAGACGCCCCCCTCGATGAGTCGTCGGGCGAGGAGGCACGCCTGGCCGATCGGGGTTCGACCGTAGCGCTCGCGAACCGCGTCGGGCTCGTCGCCGATCTGGAACGCCTTCTGGGCGGCCGAGGAGGTGATCAATTCGTACGCCTGGTCGGCGAACTGGTCTCGGCTGGTGGTCAGGGGCGTTTCGGGAACGTCCCGGGCGACCTCGTCGAGCGTCCGAACCATCGCGCGACGGCGGCGGAGCCGGTCGAGCGTCAGGCGGTCGGGCGGGGTCAGGTCACGGACCCGGAAGTTCGCCGCGTTCGGGTCGTTGAGGACCGCGAACGGGTCATAGGCCGGCGTGAGATAGCCGCTGGAGGAGAAGATCGGGGCGTCGGGCACCGCGACGTAGGGGGGCAAGGCCCCTCGCCTCTCCTCCCGGGTCTTCGAAACCACGCTGCCGTAGCTGGGATAGACCTGCGCGGGGGTCGGACGATAACCCGTCAGCAAGTGATGCGCGGCGCGGTCGTGGTCGGCCTCGGGGGAGGTCACGCTTCGGATCAGGGTCGCCCGATCCATGACTGACGCCAGCCTGGGCAAGACCTCGCTGATCCGCAGTCCTGGGACGGAGGTCTCGATCGTCTTGAATTCGCCGCGGACGTCGGGAGGGGCGTCGGGCTTGGGGTCGAACGTGTCGAGGTGGGAGGGACCTCCCGCCAGCCAGATCAAGACGCAATTCCGCGCGACCGGCCCCGAGGAATCTCCTCCATCGGCGCTGGCTCGCAGCCGGAGCAGGTCCACCAGGCCCATGCCGAGCGTCCCGTACAATCCCGCGCGGAGCAAGGCGCGTCGGCTTGGACCGGGACAGGGTTTCGAAGCGGCTCCGGATCGGGCGGCTCGGGACGACATGAGGGAGGCTCCTTCAGCACGTGCTAATGATTGAACGCGAACTCCCGCGAATTCAAGAGCGCCCAGAAGAGGTCCTCGGCGGCCTCACGGAGCGAGGACGATTGCGCGAGCTCGGCGGACCATCGCGAAAGCTCTTCCGCCGAGGGGGGCCGGCAGAGCGTCCGGAGATAGAGGTTCGCGACGACCTCGTCGGGTTCCGGCTCCAGTTCGAGCAGGTTGGCGAGATAGCCGTTGAGGCTGGACACCTTGCTCTCGATCACGTCGCCGCCGATTAGGAGGAGGGATTGTCGGAGGCTGAGCGGGGGCGTCGCGACCGAGGCGCAGGTCACGGTCCTGTCGCAACGTCCGAAGGTGTCCAGGATCGCGCTTCGAGTCCCCGGGTCGTAGATCTCGATCGCCCGGGGCTGAATCGATCGATCGTTGTAGAACCGGTTGGGAACGTCGGTGGCCTGCGCCAGGGCGTCGGCCATCTGATGGGCGGTCAGCGGACGGGGAATGTGATGTGAGAAGAGTCTTTGGTCCGTCTCGTTTCCGGGGACGGTCTCGGAGGACAATCCATACGCCTCGGAGGTCGCGATCGTCCGGATCAGGTTCTTCAGGTCGAACTTGCGCTCGACGAAGTGCCTGGCCAGGGCGTCGAGCAGTTCGGGATGAACGGGCGGGTTGGACTGGCTGAGGTCGTCCGGCGGGTCGGCCAGCCCCTTGCCGAAGTGTTGCGCCCAGACCCAGTTGGCCATCGCCCTGGCGAAGTAGGGGTTTTCCGGGGCGGTCATCCATTCGGCCAGGGTCTTGCGGGGGTCTTCCCCCTCGGGAATGGTGACGGGCGAGCCGTCAAGGAGTCTGGGCGAGGCCGGGGTCTTGGTTCGAAGATGGGTGACGGTCCCTTTCGGATCGAGCGTGACCTCCGGTCGACCTCCCATCCCCTGGCCCTCGCGCTGGACCTTGGCGAAGAAGGCCGCCAGCCCGAAGTAATCGTCCTGCGTCCAGACGTCGAACGGATGGTCGTGGCATTGCGCGCAACGCAGCCGCAGGCCCAGGAAACGCTGAGCGGTCTGCTCCGCCCTGGTCTGCGCGTCGGGGCCGTCCAGCGCGTAGTTGACGGGGCCTCCCCCGAAGACCGTTGGGTTTCCCAGGGCCGTCATCAAGGTCCGCACCGACTGGTCCCAGGGCGTGCCGTTCTGAAGTTGTTCCTCCAGCCAGGTATGATAATACGCGGCGCCGTTGTTGAATCGGGCCTGGCTGATTTGCAGCAGGTCGCCGAATTTGATCTTCCAGAACAGCACGAACTCTCGGCTGTCGAGCAGTCGATCGACCCGCTTGATTCGTTTGTCCGGGTCGGTGTCGGCGAGGAAGGCGCGAACCTCCTCCGGTAGCGGTTGAAGCCCGGTCAGGTCCAGCGAGACCCTGCGGAGGAACGCGGCGTCGCCCGACCTGGGGCTTGGCGGAACCTTCAGCGATTCCAGGCGCTTGAAGAGTTCCTCGTCGACGACGTTGCGCCTGGGAAGGGCGGCGAAGTCGAAGTCGAGGTCGGGATTGACGATCGTGCCGAGTCGGACGCTCAGGACCTTGGACTGGTAGCGGACGACGAGATCGGCCTCGGCGCGCTTCAGGAGCGTCGCCTTGCCCGCCGAGTTCACCGAGATCGCGGAGTCGTCGTTCACGCGAAAGTGGGAGAGCCGTGTGACGTCGCGACGGTGGCCGTCGGCGTAACGGGCGACCACGCGAAGCTGCCGAGGGCCTGGGTCGTCGAGCCTGGCGTCTCCTGGCTCGATCACCACGGCCTCGAGAGCGCCGTGGGTTTCCCCACGCGATTCGGGCGCGCCCGCTTCGAGCCAGGCCAGCAGAGTGAGGTATTCGGGCGTCCCGGGCACCACGGGTCGTCCACCGCCGTGCGGCACGCGGCCCGTGGCCTTCTCCAGCAAGAGGCTGCGCGCGGGGTCGAACCGCGAGAGGCGACGCCCTCCCCCGTCGCGGGTGATCGCACGGTGGTCTCCGATCGGGTCGTAACCGAACAGGGAGAGATGGAACCCGTTTTGGCCGTCGGCCCTGCCGTGGCAGCTTCCGGCGTTGCACCCGGCGCGTGTCAGGATCGGGACGACGTCCTCGCCGAAGTTCCAGGAACGCGACGACGAGGAGATCACCTGGACCTTCGCCACCACGACGTTCCCGTCCAGGGTGGCGGAGACCTGCGCCTCACCGGTCGCGATCGGGCGAACGTAACCGGAGGGATCGACCGTCACCACCCCCTGGGGCTCGAACGACCAGGCCACCTCGCCGGTGACGTCGCGCCGACCCCCACGACTCCCCCGGCCTTCCACGATCAACTGGAAACCCGGATCTCCCGAGGCGAGCTCGACCGACTCCGGTGAGATCGTCAATCGGGGAATAAGCGCGGGAGCTTCATTCCCAGGCGACGACCGCGGTGGCTCGGTGACCGGAAGCGCCGTCGTCTCCCCGGACTTCCCTGACCCGATCGGCGTGCCGCCTGACTCCACCGAGGGGTTCGACGTTCCACACCCCGCCGTCACAAGCAGTGAGACGCACACGACGAGACAACCGAAGGAGAGAAGACGACAAGCCATGCGACAAGCTCCCTGGCGATGGTCCCCGAGTCGTCCGACGCCAGCGCGAGGCTCCACGACAAACGTCGTGGACAATGGACGATCCTACCCCCGAACGCGGGGTCCAGCAAGTGCTCTCCAGGGGAATTCCAGGGCTGTTTCATTCTCAGAGTGGGCTTGACACGATCTCCAGTGTTTCATGCGGCTGGCAGACGTAGTGGCGTGTCGCGGCCGCGGCGTTCCTGTAGCCCTTCCGATCGAACAGGAAGATGGCGATGTTCC
>JBFWRA010000265.1:0-6139 GCA_050249155.1 Isosphaeraceae bacterium
TGCTCGACGCGCTGGAGCATCTGGATCTCTATCAGTTGAAGCGATGATCGGATCGGATCGAGGAGTCGCTCTCAGTCGACCCGGCCCGACTTGCCGCCCGCCAGGCGAGGGGGAACCGGAACCTGGGCCTGGGGGTGGATGGACTTGCCCAGATCGTCGAACGGGAAGGCGACGGTCTGACGCTCGCAGTGGAAGAGGCGGACGGTCCGGATGGGGACGCCTCCTCGGAGCACGTCGAACGAGCCGAGCGGGGTGATGCGTTGAAACCAGCGGTCGAAGCGCCCGGGCTCGGTGGATCGGCTGTTCACGGCCACCAGGATGCCGTCGCGGCCCACCCAGTCCTCGGGACGACTCCAGAAGGCGAAGCTCCGGGCGTCCCAGGCGTGGTAGCACAGCACGGGAACGCCGGTCCCCCGCGTGGCGAAGGCGAGCTGGCCGCTGAGATACCAATCCGCGGTGAACAGGAAGGGGCCGCCCGGTCGGAGTAGCCCCCGGCGGTTCAACTCGTCGGCGATCCGATCCCAGCCGTGGAGGTCGACGGTCGGGTCCGCCTTCGGGCTGACGAGGTTCAGGCGAGCCAGGCCGCCCTGGAAGACGCCCGTCCTGGCATGCCAGGCGATCATCGCGCAAAGCGCGATGGGAATCGTCGCCATCACCGCCGCGCGTCGGCCGAACCGCGACGGGTTCGCCGCCCGTTCCGCCGCCCAGGTCTTTCCGAGCAAGGGATAGAGCGGCAAAAACCCCACCAGCGCCCAGTGCGGAAGGACCGGCCGGGTGCAGGCGACCACCAGGAACGTCGACAGCGGCGCGACGCTCTGGGCCAGCAGGAAGCGATCCGAGGACGGAGTGGCGGGGTTCAGGGCGCGTCGGCCCAACCTGGCTAGCACTCCGACCAAACGCGCCCAGATCCAGGGGAACAGGTATGCCACCGGCCCGAGCAGCGCTCCGAGCAAGTACAGGGGGCGGACGCCCGACTCCCCCAGCGCCCGCCCCCCCTGAAAGGCGAACGACGCCCAACCGTGCGAGGCGTTCCACGCCAGCACCGGCGAGAAGACGACAAGGCCGATCGCCACCGCGAGATAGGGCCCGGGCCTGCGGAGCCAGACCCTCGCGGAGGGTTCCAGAACCAGGTACGCGAGGACCCCCACTGGCGGGAAGATCCCGTGGTATTTGCTCAGCAAGGCTCCTCCCCAGGCCAGGCCCACCCCCACCCAGGGCCAGACGCCACGACGGCCAGGGCCGGCGACCCCCAGCGCCACCGTCAGCCGGTCGAGCGTGAGCAGCCAGAAGAAGAGCAGGGGGCCGTCGGGCAGGGCGAACGTCCCCGCGGCGACCGTGTGGTAGGCGGTGACGTTCAACCCGAACGCCGCGAGAAGCCCCGCGCGTTCTCCATAAAGTCGAGTCCCGAGCCGGGCCATCAGCCAGGTCGATCCGGCGAAGAGCGAAACGAACCCAATCCTCAGGCTGAACGCGGTGACCCGCCCCCCGGCCAGGGCGATCCCGAGGGCCTCGACCCAGGCGAGCATCGGCGGGTGGTCGAAGTAGCTCCAGGCGGGGTTCTCGACGAACAGCGAGTGATACGCCTCGTCATTGCCGGGCCCAAGGCTCGCCGCCCAGGCCAGTCTGAGCGCCCCCGAGACGAGGATCAGGCCCCAGAGCGCGCGTCGGGTCGTCCCGGTCATCCTTGACCTCGGCTTCGTGAGGGGCAGGCGATCGATGGGATCGTTGGCGGCGTCCGTACCGCTTGGCGTGGCGATCATACTCAAATGAGCCTCGGGGGCGACGTCAAGACCCGCGAAATCCGCGAAATCCTCCGTTTCGGGGCCCTGGAGTGGAGCCGGTCGGTCGTGCCGACCGATGATGTTGGAAGAGGCGCGGCGCGGTTGGACGGAAGGCGTCGTTGCCCTTGCCGGTGGTGAGGGCCTTTGCTACGATCCCGCGCCTCAAGGACTTGGGAAAAGGGAGACTCGACGATCATGACGATCAACCGACGCCTTTGGCTCCGTCGGGGCCTGTTCGGCGGGCTCGGGGTGCTGGCCTGCGAACAGATCTGGCGTCACGGGCGCGACTACGTGATCGCCGAGGAGTTCGCCGAGGTCGAGCCGGGTAAGCTGTATCGGGGCGCCTGGCAACAGCCCTGGCCGATGCGAAGGCTGGTCCGCGACTACAAGATCAAGACGGTCGTCGCGCTGGCGCATCCGCCAAACCACCCCCTGGCCGTCCGTGAACGGGAGATGGCCAGGGAACTTGGGTTCCGCTGGGTTCACGTCCCGATCGTCGACGAGCGGGGGCTCGATGACGGCGAGGTCATCAGCGACAAGCTGGAACGGGCCGCGGCGGTGATGGCCGACCCGGCCAATCAGCCGGTCTACTTCCACTGCCACCACGGCATCAATCGGGCGTCGATGGCCCAGATCGCGTATCGGACGCTCTACTCGGGGTGGACGCTGGAGCAAGCCACCGAGGAGATTTCCCGGACGTTCGGGCTGAAAGAGGTGGATCACGGGCCCGACTATCGCCACATGGCCCGATTCTACCAGGATCGAGTCCTCCCCAAACGCGCTCTGGAAGCCGCGACGGCGTCCAAGCCGGGCTCGCCAAGGTCCTGACGGGAGGAGCCCAGGACGGGGGACGATCTCCTGGTCTTGATTCCGGGGTGTGTCCTCCTAGAATAACTGGTCCCTCCCGATGGAGTCCGGATCGTTCGGACCTCCACGGAAACTGGAAAGAACACCCGGGATCAAATCCGGGGCTTGGGGGTTCCTCGATTGAACATTCGTCCCGCCCGTGTGGGTGACGTTCCGGCCATTCAGGAGCTGATCCGGACGTTCGCCGATCGCAAGCTGATGATTCGTCGGTCGTTGGGTGAGCTGTACGAGTCGATCCGCGAGTTCCTCGTGGCGACCGACGACAGTGGCCGGGTCATCGGTTGCGTCGCTCTTCACGTCTTCTGGGAAGACCTCGCCGAGTTGAAGTGCCTGGCGGTCTCCGAAAGCGCGCAAGGGGGCGGGGTGGGTCGCAGGCTGGTCGACGCCTGCTGGGACGCCGCCAGGGAACTGGAAATCAAGAGCGTGTTCACCCTGACGTACGTCGCGGGGTTCTTCGAGAAGTGCGGGTATCATCAGATCGACAAGGCGGACCTGCCTCACAAGATCTGGAACGAGTGCGTCCGCTGCCCGCTGTTCCCGAGTTGTCACGAGACCGCCCTGATCCGCTCGGTCGAAGCGACCGAGGTCGTCAACGGCGCGGACGTCGGCGAGGCTCTCGTGGGACTCGGGGCCTGACCTGACCTGGCGTCCCGTCCGAAGGGGAGCGGACCTTTGGCGACGACCCGAGGGGGGGGCTGGCTGGTCGGTTTGACGACGGCCCTCCTCATGCTCCTGACCGAGCCTGGCCTCGCCATCGTCTGGGACGAGGGTTACACCCTGGGCAGGCAGGAGCGCCTGCGGCTCTGGTTCCAGGCGCTTGGCGATCCTTCGGGGTTCGCCGCCACCTGGAAACCTCCCGCGATGGAACTGGTCCAGCAGGTGGGCGCTCCCCCGCCGCGCGCCGATCAAATCGATACCAGGGCGAAGCTTCTGACCGATCCCCATGTGCTCGCCTGGTTCTGGCCGTTCGCCCGCGAGGAGCCGCACGGTCACCCACCGTTTTACGCGCTGGTGGGGCTGTTGGGCGACCTGGTGACCCCCGGCCGCCCCGCCTTGCCTCGCGCTCGGCTTGGGCCGATCCTCGTGTTCAGCGTCCTGGCTGGAGCGCTCTTTGGCTTCGTCGCCAGGCGATGGGGGGTCTGGAGCGGGGCGGTCGCGGCGGGAGCCTGGGTGCTTCAGCCAAATCTGTTCGCGCACGGGCACTACGCGACTTACGACGCCTTGCTCTCGGCGCTCTGGCTGGGGAGCCTGCTGACGTTCGCCCTGGCGATCGAGAACCCGCCGGGGGCCAGGTCGCCCTCGACCCGATCTCCACGATGGGCCTGGGTGATCGCCTTTGGCCTTTCGCTCGGGTTCGCGTTCGACACCAAGCTCACCGGCTGGTTCCTGCCACTGCCGTTCCTGGCCTGGGTCGTTCTGACCCGAAGCCGACCAGGGTGGCGGGCTCTCCTGCTGGGCATACCGCTGGGGCTTCTGGTGGTCTTCGCCCTCAACCCCCCCTGGTGGTTGGATCCGATCGGCGGGGTCACCCGGTTCTTCGTGTCCAACCTCAACCGCGCCCGGTCGATCCCGATCCAGACGATGTTTCTGGGGACCACTTATTCCACTCCTGACGGTTCGCTCCCCTGGTTCAACACGCTGCTCTGGACCCTCCTGGTGACACCGGTCGGCTTCCTGTCGCTCGGAGCGCTCGGGATCGCCCGAGGTCTCGGGCGTTGGCGAATCGAGCCGTTCGGGCTTTTGGTGGTCGGGCACTGGGCCTTCTTGATGGCGCTGCGCGCCTTACCCCATACGCCAGGCCACGACGGCGTCCGTCAGTTCCTGCCCGCGTTCGGATCGCTCGCCTTGCTGGCGGGGTTGGGAACGGCGACGGCTCTGGAGCGGCTGGGCCGCTGGGGAAAGGGAATCGCCCTGGGATCGCTGGCGGAAGGGGTCGTGAGCGTGGCGGTGATGATGCCGGTTCCGCTCTCGTACTTCAGCCCGATCGTGGGAGGGCTTCCCGGCGCGACCGCGCTGGGGATGGAACCGACCTATTACTGGGACGCGCTGGACGCCGAGACGCTCGCCTGGCTCCGCGAGCATACCAGTCCTGGTCAAAAGGTTCGGTTCGCCACGTTCCCGACGTCCTGGCTCCACCTCCGCGAGACCGGGGCCCTCCCTCCGGGCCTGCTTCCAAACGATCCGGGTACCTGGGCCTGGTACGTGGTCCAGAACCGCCCCGGGGCGTTCAGCCCGCTGGATCGAACCTTGATTCGGGAAGGTCGGCCCTCGCGGGTGGTGTCCAAGCTCGGAGTGCCGCTGCTTTGGGTCTTTCCATATGGCGAGGTGGAGCGGTTCACGAGGTCAGGCGGCCCCTGACGCCATGAACGACGCCCACGCCCTTCTCCGTCGGCCTCGCCGAGAGAGAAGAGGTGGGCGTGAATCGCTCAGACGTCAAGGGACGTCCCGATGCGTCCGATCACTGACCAGAAGCGTAAACCTGGCCAGAGGCGTAAACCTGGCCCGAGGAATACACCGGAGCTGGAGCGCTGTGGTAAACCGGGGCGGGAGCCGCGCAAGCCACCGGCGCGGGCTTGTGGTGGAATCCACCGAGCCTGAGCTTGAAGTGTCCGCCACCCAGCTTGGAGAACAGGTGGCACTTCGGGGCGGGCGCGCAAGGAGCGGGCGCGCAGACCACCGGCGGCGGCGGGGGCGGACAGGGCTGAACCACCACGCAAGGGGCCGGCGGCGGGCAAGGACTCGGGCACTTCACCTTGTGGCAAGCCTTCGCATCGGCCGCCGTGAACAGGCCAAACGCACCCACCAGGGCCAGGGTCAAGAGCTGTCGACGCATGAGGTCTCTCCATTGAAAAGCATTGACAGGCGGCAAGACGCGCGAGATGCGGGATCTTGGGAGCCTTGGCAATATATTACTCCGACATTCGCTTTGAGCGTAATCAAAAGTCGTCCGAGTTCCCACTGTTTTTCTTAACATGGGAGGATGGCGCGGGTTGTAGCGATTAGCGTTGAGAGGCGGATCGGGGCGCGTTCGTCGGGGGCGGGCGTCCGGGAGTCGCGTGCTCGGGTCGCGTGTCGGGGGGAGGGGCTTGGCATCGCCCTGGACTTGCGGGAAAGATGGGTGGGCGGATCCGTGTGATCGCAGTCGCTTCGAGTTGAGTCCAGTCGAGAGGGGTGGGGAGGTGGCCGGTCGATCCCGGCCCGACGACATGGCCGAAGCGGTATCTGGCCGTCGCTGGCGACTCGCCACGGCGTTGACGTTCGTGGTCGCGCTGGCGGCGACACTTCCGACGACGGGGGATCTCGGCCTGACCTGGGACGAGCCGGCCTATCGATTTAGCCAGTTGCGATCGGCCCAGTGGTGGGAGCGCCTGGGCCAGGTGCGATCGACCTCGGACCTCTCGTACCTGCTGGACCCGGACACGCTGCTGTTTCACTGGCCTTACGCCCGTTATGGCATCAACTTCCATCCGCCGCTGGCGGGGCAATTGAGC
>JBFWRA010000266.1:0-6113 GCA_050249155.1 Isosphaeraceae bacterium
GCGCGTCCGGGGCGAGCTGGTTGAGGCTGGAGATCAGCTCCCGTTTCGCCACGTCCAGCGAGGCGCGGCTGGCCATGCTTCCCGAACAATCAATGACGTAGGCGAACGATCGCGCGTTGTCTCGGGTGCCGAAGAACTCGGTTCCCGGGCCGTGCCCTCGTCCAATCCCGCCGCCGGTCCCTCCTCCGGAGCCGCCACCGCCCCCGGTCCCCGAACCAGGACCGGGATAGAGCCCGAAGCCCGACGTCCGAGGCCCTGGGAGGGCTTGCTGGACCGCCTCGGAGTTCACCGGGGCCGGGAGGATTTCCGCGATCAGGGCGTCGGCGGGCGCGGCCCTCGTGGCCGATCCGTCCAGGCCCGAGGGGGGAGCGATCCCTTGAAGCGCCTCGGCCAGGCGGTCCCCGCCTAGTTCGCCGGGGCTGCCGCCCCCGCCGCCGTCGGACCCGGCCCGATTGTCGACGGGGTCCAGAACGGCCCGCAGCGATTCGGGACCGTTGGGGGCCTCCGGAGCCCCGAAGTTCAGCGCCGCCGCGGATGCCGCGAGGATCAGCAAGGCGTGGAAGATCATCGACCCCCCCAGGGACCGGGGGTCGGCCAGCGGAGTCTGATCGGCCCACTGTTGAACGGCCGAGAGGATTCGCGTCCCGTCACTCATGCCGATCCCTCGCGGTTGCGGGAGGGCCGACGATCGTCGGCCGACTCTCCATTTTACGCCTCAGGGTTCCGGATCGACGAACTCGGGGGGCGGGTCCAGTTCCCGAGGACCTGGCCTCGGCGTGCGGAACGGTCGTAGAAAGTGTCGGCGCGCCAGCGCCACGGCGACGAGCCCGGCCGTCACGAATCCGAAGATCCACCAGGAGCGCGCGCCCGTCGCCAGCGCCTCCGGGTCGTCCAGCCGGACTGGTCGGGGCGCGGCCGAGGTCACCGTCGGGGGGCGGTCGCCGACGATCAGCGGGGCCAGTCGAGGCACGTCCTCCGACTGGTAACGGATCTGTCGCAGGAACACCCCCTCGAACTGGACCAGGGCCCCGGGCGCTGCGTCGTTCTCGAACGATTTCGGGGCCGTCGCCGGATTCGGGTCGGGGAACACCAGGCAGAACGGGTCTCCCGAGACGTTGAGGGCCCAGGCCTCGACCAGCGGAGGGAACGTGCCAAACGCCCCCTGGCGGAACCGGCGGAGCACCCGGCCCTCGACCTGGACGCGCTTCCCCTGGAATCGTTCCGGGGCCTCCCAGATCTCCCGAAAGCTCGCCGGGATGACCTCGCCCGAGGAACGCCCCTCCAGCGCCGCCCGATAGGACGCCAGATCGGCCAGATTCAGCGATTCGGCGTCCCGTTCGGGTCGCTCCACGGGCGGAGGGAGTGCCGTCGGGTCGGTCGTCCTGGGTGGCTCCTGCGCGGTCGCCGCCAGAACCAGCGTGTGAAGGACCGCGCTGAGGATCATGGCGCGGCTCCTGGGTCCAGGACCGGGAGTCCGCCAGGCTCGGAGAGTCGAATCGAGGCGACTCCCGCGGCGGAGCACGCGGCCATCACCCGGGCCGCCTCCTCGTAACGCAGGCCGTCGTCGGCCACGAGCCTGACGCGCAGGGGCCGATCTCCGATCGCCCTCGCGTAACGGCGAAGGCGGTCCCCCAGGGCGTCGACGTCGGGCAACCCGGACTCGCCCAGGCTCAGTGACTTGAGGTCGCCGAGTTCGTCGGACTCGGCGCGCACGATCAAATCGTTTTCCAGGTCGGAATCGACCGAGCGGAGCGGGCCGGACCGCGCGTCTCCCCGAGGCGCGCCCGGCATCGCCAGGGGGGTGACGGGAAGTTCCAGGTCGATGTGGGTCTCGGCCGTCGGGGCCTGAAAGGTGAGGACGAAGAAGGCGAGGAGTTGGAACGCCATGTCGAGCATCGGGGTGACGGGGAACATCACCTCCTCGGGAGGCTTGGGTCGATAGCGCCGTCCCCCTCGGGTCGCCTCCGCGGAGGTGGTCTGGCTCATGGCCCCTGGTCCTTTCGGAGAACGACCAGGCTGAACCGGGTGAACCCGCGCCCTTGCGCCGCGGCCAGCGTCCGTCGGACCGCGCCATAGGAGGCGGAGCGATCGGCCCGGAGGATCACGACGGTGACCAGGTCCTCGGTGGGACCGCCGAGCGTTTCCTGCCCGCTCCGCCTGGCGCTCGCCTGCTCGGCCCACCAGGCTTCCGCGGCCTGGCCTTCCAGGGCCGTCACGCCGTCCCCTTTCGCGTCGCCGCCGACGAGCAGCCGCCCCCGGGCGTCCAGCGTCACGGTCAGGCGATCCAGCGAAAGGTCCGAACCCGGCAGCGCCGCGGGGGCCACCGGAAGCCGCACGGCCCGGGTCGCCCCCTCGATCTTGGTGCCGAAATGGATCAGCATCATGAAGAACGTGATGAGCTGGAGGACCACGTCCAGAAGAGGCGTGAGATTCACGGTGAACGTCGAGGATTGGTCGTGTCGCCTGGGCATCGTTCCCTCGCGATGGGTCAGGTCAGAAACCCGGGCGGTCCACCGGCGGCAACGGTCGCGAAGGTCCAGGCGGAGGATAACCCCCCGGCGCGACCCCCGACGACGACCCCGCCGGCATCGCGGCGACGGCCAGGGGATGGATCGAGGTCGACCGCACCCCCGGAGAGAACTGTTCGAGCAGCGACTCCGCCGCCAGGGCCACCTCCAGCGAGAGCCTGGCGATCCGGTTCCGAAACACCGCGTAGAAGTAAATCGCCGGGATCGAGATCGCGATCCCCTCCAGCGTCGCGAAGAGCGCCGTGGAAATCCCCGCCGCCAGGGCGCTGGCCTGCGGCGACGAACCCGCCGTGGCGATCACCCGGAAACTCAGGATCATCCCGTAGACCGTCCCGACCAGGCCGATCATCGGGCCAAGCGTGCCGACAGTGGCCAGATAGGTCGTTCGGTGCTCCATCTCCATCGTCTCATCGTCGTTGGCCAGCTCCATCGCCCGGATCGCCGCGGCGTGACCGGAAGGAAGCTTCCGAACTCCCGCGGCCAGCACTCGGGCCAGCACCGAGTCGTCCGTCGTGAGCCTCTGATACGCTTCTCCGAACCGCTTCCCACTGAGAAGCTCGGTCACGTCGCGCAGCAAGACCCCAGGCACCACCACCGGCCGCCGATACTGAAACGCCATCCAGACCACCAGCGCGATCAGGTAGAACGACATCGCGCCGATCACGATCTCGATCACCCCGGCCCTGTCCCAAAGCAGGCGCAGGAAGTTGGTCGAGGTCTCCACGTCCCCCGCCTCCGCGCCCTCCTGGGCCCTCGCCGGCGCGACCAAAACGAGCCAGGCCAGCCATCCCGCCACGCCCACCATCCATCCCGGGTTCCTCCCGCGACGGCGACCACCCTGTCCTGGAGCTCCCAATCCACCCTCCCGGACGACTCGCCCGGTTCCGTCCCCCCCCCCGACCCCCCCGCCCTCGACCCCCACCCGGGTCGCGAGCCCACCGCGCCTAGCTTAGCCGATCCCCCGTCCCTCGAACAACCTCCGACGATCCCCGCCGCCAGATTCCCAACCTGTCCTCGACAAACCCAACCCCTCTTGCCTTCCTTACTCACGCACCATCCCCTCCAAATTCTTGTTGACACAATGATCGTCGTCACGTACAATCTGACTTGGTGAGCGATCACTGACCTGGAGGTGAATTGGGATGCGGCGATCGGTCCTGCGGGAGGAGTTGAAAAAACGCTTGCCGTTCGCGACGCCGTGGGAGGAGGTCCTTCTGAACCTCCGACGGACCGACGACCAGCTTCAGGCCGCGTTCGCCAGGCTCTTCAAAGCGCACGGGCTCTCCGATCCGTCGTATAACGTCCTGCGAATCCTTCGTGGGGAAGGGGCTCCCCTGCCCTGTCTGGAGATCGCGGGTCGGATGGTGACCCGGCTTCCCGACGTCACCAGGCTGATCGACCGCCTCGAATCGAAGGGGTTGGTCCAGCGCTCCCGCACCGAGGAGGATCGCCGAGTCGTTCTAATCGCGATCACCGCTGCGGGCCTGACGCTTCTGGCCTCGCTCGACGAGCCGGTTCAATCGCTGACCCGGGAACTTCTCGGACACCTTTCCCACGAGGAACTCGACCAGCTCAACGCCCTGCTCGTGAAGGCGCGACGCGCCCCAGGCTCATAAGGCGTTTTTCACGGCCATTTTGTCGTTCCCACAAATAACGTGGTTACGAGAATCAGGTTCGATCACGAAAAGGGAGGGATGACGATGATCCGCGTGCGACGTTCCGAGGACCGTGGACACTTCGACCACGGTTGGCTGGACACGTACCACACCTTCTCGTTTGGCGACTACCACGACCCTGAACAGATGGGGTTTGGGACGCTCCGCGTGCTCAACGAGGACGTGGTGCGACCGGGCGGGGGCTTCGGGATGCATGGGCATCGTGACATGGAGATCCTCACCTATGTTCTCTCAGGCGAGTTGGAGCACCGGGACGACCTGGGAGGTCGGGAGCGGATTCGGCCCGGCGAGGTCCAGCGGATGACGGCCGGCACGGGAATCCGCCACGCGGAGTTCAATCCCTCGGCCACCGAGCCGGTCCACCTGCTTCAGATCTGGATCTTGCCGGAGCGGAAAGGGCTGATCCCCAGCTACGAACAGAAGCCGATCGAGGCGAGCGCGGTCCGATCCGGGTGGGGTTTGATCGCCTCGCCGGACGCCCGCGCGGGCTCGTTGGCGATCCGACAGGACGTCGACGTCTCCGCGGCGATCCTGAAGCCCGAGGAGTCGCGACGTTACGAGGTGCGGCCGGGACGATCCGCCTGGGTCCAGGTGGCCCGGGGAAACGTCACCCTGAACGGCCGACGATTGAACGCGGGAGACGGAGCGGCCGTCACCGGGGAGCCCGACGTGACGATCACCGCCGACTCGGCGAATTCGGCCGAGGTTTTGCTGTTCGACATGGCCTGAACCGAGTTCAGATCCCGGCTCGCCCGCGGCGGCGTCACCTCCGGCAAGTCGGGTGATTGGCCTCGCAGCAGGACGCGCGTCCCCGATGTGCAGCCCGGGGCCGTGAGGATTCCAAGGAGTAGAACGACCCTCGAAAGCCGAGTCATACCCAGGCCCCGCCGCGCTCCGAACGGACCGATTTCGGAAGAGACACGCTCCCATCATCGGAAGGCGCGGCGGACGGCTTGAATCGGAGGTCACTCGGCCGCCCGGGCGCATCCGCTCACGATGACGTGGGGGCCGAGGTAGGTTCCCCCTCTGTCGACCCTACCCGCCGGGGTCGCCAGGGCCGCCGAACGCGGCCCGGATCACCTCGGGTAGTTCGGCGGAGAACTTGCTCCGGGGAAGGACGACCTGGCAGCCCGTGGATCGGGCGTTCTCCAGCGCCGACACGTCCACGTGCGGGCCGAACGCGACGAAGGTCGCGTCGGGGCCCGCGGCCTGTCGATAGGCCAGCAGCGCGGGCACCCCCACGAGATCGCCCGCGGTCAGGTCGACGAAGACCGCCCTGGGCCGATCTCGCTCGATCATGGCGGACGCCAACGCGACGTCCCCCGCGACGACGACCCGATACCCCAGTGAACGCGCCGTCCCCGTGATCTTGGACGTGAAAATCAGGTCTCGGCTCAACAAGAGCCCCGAGGGTTTAGCTCCCTCGGGACCGGGGACGGCGGGCTCCGTCATCGCGCACCTGTTCGTTGAGGGTGGTCGAGGAGTTCCGGGAGGAGCGGTACCGCCGACTCCTCAGTCCTTGAACCGCCCCAGAATCCAATCCGGGGTGAACTCAGGCAGACCGGCGACCACGTCGTCGGCGCCGGCGGCCCGAAGCTTGTCGGCCGTGTAGGTGTTGGGGACGCCGACGGCCCACATTCCCGCTCCCTTGGCGGACTCGATCCCGGCCAGGCTGTCCTCGATCACCAGGCACTCGGACGGGGAGAGATCGGGGTTCTTCAAGCGTTTCAACCCCTCATGGGCGAGCATGTAACCCTCGGGGTGGGGCTTGCAGCGGGAGGTGTCCTCCGCCGAGACGATCAGGGCGACGCGGTCGCGACGATCGATCAGATTCAAGGCGAACTCGATCTCGGGTCGCAACGCGCCCGAGTTGACCGCCAGCCACCAACGCTCGGCCAGCGCGGCCAGG
>JBFWRA010000267.1:0-6110 GCA_050249155.1 Isosphaeraceae bacterium
AGGATCGTCAGGACCAGCCGCCAGGGACGAAGCCGGGCGCTCTGCTTGAGGATCGTGGCGAGGATGCGACTACCGTCTCGAACGGCCCGAAGCTTGCTCGTCGTGCCGACGATCCGGGGGTGGTACGGCACGGCGACCTCGACCACCCGCAGACCCCGGGCCACCCCCTCGGTCGCCAGTTCGGTCTCGATCTCGAAGCCCTGGGACCGAGGGGTGACGGCGTGGAGAAACGTCCGACCGAAAACGCGGTAACCGGACAGCAGGTCGCCGGTCCCCGGTCCGATGAGAAGCCGGAAGGCTCCACGGATCAACAGGTTGCCCAGGGTTCGGACCGGGGTCATCGCGCCCGGTTTGGCCACCGGCACCCGAGCGCCGACGGTCATGTCCGCCACGCCGGTGAGGACGGGCTCGAGGAGGCCGGCGACGCGATCGGCCGGATAGGTGCCGTCGCCATCGGTCATCACCACGGCGTCCCGGTCGCGGAGGGTCGCGAAGATCGCCTGGACGGCGTGACCCTTGCCGAGCCTGGGGACCGAAACCACCTGGGCCCCGGCGTTCCTGGCGAGGTCGCCGGTTCCGTCGTCGGAGCGGTTGTCGAAGACCACGATCTCCGCGGATGGTAGCGCGGCGCGCCACGAGGCGATCACCTCGGCGACGGCCGCCGCCTCGTTGTGGCAGGGGATGGCGACCGCGATCCTGGGTGCCGTCGGCGGGGAGTCGGTCACGGTCGGCTCGGTCAAGGTCGAGGGTTCCTCAAAGGGGGCCGGTCGCCGTTCCATTCCAGGAGAGCGTCGACCGGCCCGAGATCCCGCCGCTTCGCCGGAACGATTCGTTCGGTTCAGCGGTCGGAGACCTTCGTCCCCTCGGCCACGAAGGCGACGGGTTTCTCGGTCACGAACGTCGTGACCAGGGACGCCCCCGGCCCTCCCGCGACCCGGATCAGCAACTCGCTGCGTCCCGCCGGAAGTTCGAGCGTCACCGCCCTGGACGAATCCACGCCTGGTGAGGGAAGGTCCAGCGCCTTGCCGTTCAGCCAGACCCTTGGATCGGAGGGGGAGTCCAGAACGAGCCTGGCCCGCTGCGCGACCGGCGAGACGACCGGGGCGTGCAGGTACGCCGCCTGGGAGGCGTTCCCTCCCGCCAGGGTCGTGAGGTCGACGAGGCTCTCGGCGTTGGCGGTCAGGCGTCTCCAGACGAGTTTCTCACCGTCGGGGCCGCGGACCGGAGCGCTCAGGTCGACGCGCGACGGGTCCAGCGCCGGCGATCCCTCGGTCTCGGCGACCGGACCGATCGCCTGATACTGCCCGACGATGCTCACGGGCTGTCGCAGGGTCGCCAGGAAGGTCAGGAGATCGATGATCTCGGTGTCCTCCAGGGTCTCGACGAGTCCTTCCGGCATCAGGGAGACGTCGCTGGATTGTCGCTCCTCGACCTGGGAGGGCCGGACGATCACTCGCTGGCCGTCGGCGGTCTTGAGAACGAGGCGGTCGGGGGAGTCCTCGACGGGCAGGCCGTTGACGACCCTGCCGTCGTCCAGGGCGACGATCAGGCTCCGGAAGTTGTAGCCAATCGCGGCGCTGGGGCTGAGGATCGAGCGCAGGAGTTCGTCCCGGCCGTACTTGGTGCCGATGGTCGAGAGGTCCGGGCCGATCCACTGGCCACGACCTCGCACCCGGTGGCAGGTGGCGCACCCGTTGGCCCCGGCCCGGAAGAAGACCTCCTGGCCGCGTTCGGCGTTCCCTTCGCCGCGGACGAGATCGAAGAACGGGGGCAAGGGTTTGCCCCCCCGGGTCCTGGGAGGCGGAAGCACCGCCGCGGCGGCGTCGCGGATGCGGCGATCCGGCAGCGTGTTCAGGATCGTCGAGGCTTCACCCTTGAGTTCCTCGGCGAGCTTGCCGTCCCGGACCAGCGCGAGTAGCCGATCGGGACCGCCGCCGAGTCGGGCCAGGGTTCGAAGGGCGGTCCCGCGGAGGCTCGCCGGGTAGGCTGGTTCCTCGAGGATCGCCACGAGCCGCTGGGGCGCGTCGCCGACCCGCGCGAGCGACCGCACGGCGGCCTCGGCGGTCGACGGCGCCACCGATTTCCCACGGGTCGCATCGATCACTCCGTTGAGGAAGTCGGAGGCTCCCGGCGCGTTGAGCCTGGCGACCGACTCGACGGCCCTGGCTTTCAACTCGTCGGAGAGTCCCTTCTCGCCCACCATCGCGGTCAGGTCGGGAGCGAACCGGCGGTCGCCGGTCGCCGCGGCCAGCGCCACGGCTTCGAGGCGAAGGTCGGAGTCTTTCAACGCGGCCTCGGCCAGCCCGAGGATCTCGGGACGGCGGCGCGCCTCGCTCCAGACGCCGTCGAGCTTGTCTCCAAGCGTGCCGAGGATCTGCCGTTTCCGAGACGGATCGTCGGTCCTGGAGGCGAGTTCGGCCAGGAACACCGCGGTCTCGACACCTCGCATCTGGCTCAGGACGTCGTCGGCGGCCTGCTGGAGTTCGGGCGCTTCCAGCGCCGGCAGGATGCGGCTCAGAAGCGGCAGCACCTCGTTGCGATGCAGCCGCCAGGCCAGGCCGAGGGTTTTGCTCAGGGCGTTGGCCGGCGGGTCGCCGGTCCCGGCGGGAATGTACGCCTCGTTGCGGTCGACCGGGAAGTACGGCGGCAGGGCGACCTGTCCATCCTCGCCAGTCCTGGCCAGTTCGAGGTCGCCATACAAGGAGCCGTCGAAGAGCTGCGAAACGAAGCCACTCTCGCGGTCCTCGAGAGCCAGGCCCAGGGCTTCGAGGTACCAGCGATCCTGACCGTCCCAGGTCCTGGCCAGTGTCAGCAGGGCGTCGCCGGCCTGATCGGCGACGACGTTCCGCAAGGCGAGGATCAACTCGCGACGGACCCCGGCGTCGGGGTCGTTGGCCATCGGGAGCAGCACGCCGAGGTGCTTGACGGCGGGAGGCGGAAGTTTCGCCGCGGGGTCTCCGTACTCGACCTTGCCGACGTCGCGGCAATCGCGACCCAGCATCCGGACGGCCTGTTCGCGAATCCTCGGATCCGCGTGGGCCAGCGCGTCCCTGGCGGCCTGATCCCCCTGAATCGCATGGAGGACCCACAGGGCCCTCGCCTGTTCCACGGGTTGACCCGTCTGGAAGAGGGCCACCAGCGCCTTGACGGTCGGCTCACGATCGGCCGTCGCCCGTTCGATCAGGGAGCGCCTCGCGGCGTCCTGAGCGGCGACGACCGGCGACTTGAGGGCGGCGATCAGGCCGGGGATCGTGCCAAAGTCCGGTTTGGCGATCGAGGGCTTGTTCCCCTTCGGCGCGACCCGGTAGATCCTGCCGGTGGTCTGATCCTTGAAGGCGTGGCCGCCGACGCCGCCGTCGTACCAGTCGGCGACGAGGATCGCGCCGTCGGGGGCCGCGGTCATGTCGACCGGGCGGAACCACGGGTCGTCACTTCCCAGCAGCACCTTGTAATCGGTTCGGAACGAGGCACCCTGTCGGGTCAACGGAAAGAAGTTGATCTGGCGCGTCCCCGCGTCGGCCTCGAAGAGCCCTCCCTGGTAGTCGCCAGGCAGGAGGCTTCCTTCGTAAACCATGATTCCGCAGGGGCTTCCGTTGCCCGTGCCGACGAGCTTCGGCACGTTTCCGGGGACTTCCTCCCCCCAGTGCCGGGGGCTTCCCGGGGTTCGGTAGCCGTACTTGCCGCCGTCCATGACCCAGATGACCCGGCTGCCGCGGTTGCCGTCGTCGTCGTTGTCGCTGGTGAAGACGTTGCCGAAGGCGTTCAGGCTGGTCTCGTAGTTGTTGCGCTGGCGGTCCGCGAGCACCTCGAACTGGGTGCCGTCGCGGTTGACCCGGAGCGTGTTGGCCAACTGGTCGGAGCTGACGTGCCTCCCGGAACGATCGACCACGTCGAAGTTCCTGGGGTCGTGGCGGCCGGTCGATTGCTCGAACGAGCAGCACCCGTCGCCGTGGGTGAAGTAGAGCTTGCCGTCCAGGCCCAGGACCATGCCGTGAACGCCGTGGTCGGAGTCGACGCCGCCAAACCCGGTCAGAAGTGAGTATCGAGTATCGGCCTTGTCGTCGCCGTCGGTGTCTTCCAGAACGAGCAGGTCGGGGCTATTGCCGACGTAGACCTTGCAGCCTTGATACGTGCCGTCGGGGCCGTAACGCTCCTCGACGGCCAGGCCCATGGGGATCGGGTAGATTTTATCGGCGAAGACGGTCATCTTGTCGGCCTTGCCGTCGCCGTCGGTGTCTTCCAGGATCTTGATCTTGTCGGCGTCCTCGATCTTCTTGAACGGCTTGGAGCCGTGGGTGAGCCGGTAGTTCAGGCCCTCGGTGATCCAGACGCGTCCCCGCGCGTCGACATCCATGTTCGTCGGGTTGACGACCAGGGGTTCGGAGGCCCAGAGGGTGGCCTCCAGCCCCTCGGCGGGCTTGACCTTCGCGGCCGATTCCCGCGCGGAAACCTGCGCCCTGGCGGAAGGGGGGGCGAGCGAGGCGACCAGCAGGGCTAGCACCACGGTGCCAGTTCCGGCCGCCGATCGAGCGGCGAGCGCCGCGCGGGGCGGATTGCGATCGGACATCGTCGACGACTCCTGACTCAAATCTGGACGGCGAAAAGCGCGGCCGGGGACGAGATCCTTCCCCGATCAGCCGGAACGCACGAGACCGGCCGGGAAGACCATTCTGTCGCGAAGGCCGAGCAGCGTCCAGACGCGAGGAGTCCGCGAGGGCCGATCAGACGATCGGCAGCGAGGCGCGCGACTCTCCTTGAGAGGGGGCGTGGGGAAGCTCCGGCTCGGGGCGCAGCGCCAGGAGCATCAAGATGACCGCGCCGGCGACCAGCATGTTGTCGGCGAAGTTGAAGATGGCGCAGTCGAACCCGATCGGGTCGATGTGGAAATGCACGAAGTCGCGCACGTGGCCAAGAAACAGGCGGTCGTAGCAGTTCCCCAGAGCGCCCGCCATGATGAGCCCCAACGCCACGGTCAATCGACCGTCGGCCGCGGCCCCTCGAACGAACAACCAGTAGCAGATCGCCAGCGCCGCCACGATCGACAGGCCCGCGAAAAACAGGCTGCTGTGAGGCAGCTCGCGCCCCAGTCCCCAGAGCGCTCCACGGTTGTAGCTGGTTTGCAGCTCCAGGACGTTGGGGATGACCGTGACGGCCCGCGCGGGAGGCTCTCCGACCCGATCGAAGATCAACGCCTTGGTCGTGAGGTCGAACGCCATCCCACCCAGCGCGATCGACCAGAACAGCAGCCAACGACCCAGGCCGATCCGAGGGGCGGTCCGCGCCTCGCCCTCTGGCTCCACTCGACTTCCGCGCAAGTCCGCGTCCTCGGTCATGCACTCCCCTCCAGCTTCCTCGCGCACTGAATGCAGTGCGGCGTGTAGGGTAAGGCCTGAAGCCTCGGTCGGGCGATCGGCTCGTCGCATTCCACGCAACGTCCGAAGCGGCCCGCCTCGACTCTCCCCAGCGCGGCGTGGACCAGGTCGAGCGTCGCCTGTTCGTTCTCGATCAGACTCAGCGTGAATTCCTGGTCGTAATTGTCCGTCCCCAGGTCGGCCAGGTGAAGCGGAACGTTGGAGAGATTCCCCGACGACTCCGGTTGACTCCGCCGCAAGGCTTCGTCGGTCATCTGGTCAAGGTCGCCTCGCAGCCGGGCACGGAGGTTGAGCAGCGCCTTGCGAAAATTCTCCACTTCGTCCGGTTTCAATCCGGTGGCCATGTCGTCCCACCCTTGCTCGTTTCAGCACGACGGACCTGAACGTCTGGCGGAAATGGCCGGGGGGGATGCTAGATCCGCCCCACGATCCTGTCAACCCGAGCCCACGGGGCCCCACCCCGCCGCACGGCGTCAACGACCGCTGATCATTCCAGCCTACAACGGGCCAGACCCCCCCGCCACCCCGAAATCCCCCACCAAGCGCGCCAATGAACACGACGGATCGGGACGGTCCCGAGACCGAGGCTCGCCCTGGATCGCGTCCCGGCCGTCAGGCTCGGCAAGATCGGAAAGGCCCGACCGGCGCGGAGTCCAGGCGGCGGGTTTCCGCTGGACAGAGGCCGACCCCCATACCGATTATCGATACGTTAAAGTTCGCCCAGACCAGCGAATTCCC
>JBFWRA010000268.1:0-6103 GCA_050249155.1 Isosphaeraceae bacterium
CGCCGCTCGTGGACGTCTCCGGTTCCCTGCGAAGCATCCCCCTGGCGAGCGTCTCGATCAACACGGTGGGCTCGACGGGCTTGGTCAGATAGTGGGAGCAGCCCGCGGCCATGCAGCGTTCCCGGTCACCGTGCATGGCGTGGGCGGTCAGGGCGATGATCGGCCCGGGATAGCCCGAGTGCCGCAGCGACGCGGCCGCGGCGTAGCCGTCCATCTCAGGCATCTGCATATCCATGAGGATCGCGTCGAACGGCGGGCCGCCGGCCAGGACCCGTTCCACGGCCAGCCTGCCGTTCTCGGCGACCGCGACCTCCAGGCCCGCCTTGTTCAGGTGGTACAGGATCACCCGGCGATTGTCGGGACTGTCCTCCGCCAGCAGGATGCGCCCCGAGACCTTGGAGCCGGCCGTCGCGCTCCGGGCGTCGCGCGCCTTCCTGGGAGGGGGGGGTGGCGGCGGGAACAAGGGCCCGGCCCCTCCCCTGGCGTACGAGGCGGGGGGAGGGTCGACCCAGGGGCCGTTCCCCAGGGGAAGCCGCACCGGCATCGTCACGACGAACCGGCTCCCCTTGCCCGGAGCGCTGTTGACCATGATCTCCCCGCCCATCGTGTCCACCAGTCTTCGGGTGATGCTCAGGCCCAGGCCGGTGCCGCCGTACTTCCGCGTGGTCGAGCTGTCTCCTTGCTGGAAGGGACGGAAGAGCTGGGACATCTGCTCGACGGTCATGCCGATCCCGGGATCGCGGACCTCGAATCGAAGGACCGCCCGGTCGGGCCCCGCCATCGGCGCGGGCTTCGCGGAGAGTTGAACCTCGACCGTGTCTCCCCCCTCGGTGAACTTCACCGCGTTGCTCACGAGGTTGACCAGCACCTGGCGGACCCGGGTCGGGTCGACCTCCGCCAGCGGAGGCAAGCTCCCCTCGGCGCTGGCGGCGATCCGGACCCCCTTCTCGTCGGCCGCCACCCGAAGCGCGGCGACGGCGTCGAGCACCGACTGCCAGGGGGCGTACGGGATCGGGGCGATCCCCATCTTGCCCGCCTCGATCTTCGAGAGGTCGAGGACGTCATTGATCACTTGAAGCAGGTGCCTGCCGTTGCGCCGAATCGCCCGGACCGCCTCGGTTCTCTCCTTCTCGGTGAGTCCTTCCTCCAGGAGCAGGTCCGAATGTCCGACGATCGCCGACATGGGCGTGCGGACCTCGTGGCTCATGTTGGCCAGGAAGTCGCTCTTGGCCTTGCTGGCGGTGTCGGCTCGCTCCTTGGCTCTCCGGAGGTCCTCCTCGATCTTGCGGCGGTCGGTCACGTCCCGAAGGATCGCCGCCAGCCCGATCGGGTCCCCCTTGGTGGGATGGATGACTCGGAAGAGGCTGATCTGCGTGTCGACCATCCCGTGGCGCAACTGGCCTTCGCCGGCCCAGGCTCCGGCTGAGATCGCTCCAGGGAGGGCCTCGTGGAGGACACGCTCGCGGGTCGGCTCGCTGAAGAGGGTGGCGAACGGGGGCCCCGTCTCGGGGTCGATCCGGTCGATTCCGAGCATCGCGAGTCCGGCGGGGTTCACGTAGTATAGCCGGCCTTCCAGGGTCGTCATGGCGATGAAGTCGCCACTGTTTTCCACCAGGGCGACGAACCGACCCGTCTCCTCCTCGGCGCGGCGTCGGAGGCGAAGCTCCGTCCGTAGGTTGATTTCCACCATCACCGAATCGGCCAGGTCGCGCAGGGCGACGAGGTCCTCCTCGCTCCACGTTCGCGGTTCGACGTCAATCACGCAGAGCGAACCGAGCACCGCGCCGGTCGGGGTCCTCAAGGGAACTCCCAGATAAGAAACGACCCCGAGATCGACCACAGCTCCGTTCCCACGGTGGGCGGGGTCCTCCCGGGCGTCCGAGACGAGCAACGGAGCGCCACTCGCCACGACGTGCTTGCAGAACGAATGCGAAAGGGGGGATTGCCGACGACCCGCCCAGGGCTCCGGCAATCCTATACTACTCTTGAAGAACTGGCGGTCGACGTCGACGAGCGTGACCAGGGCGACCGGCACAGCGTGCAAACGGACGGCCAGTCGCGTGATCCGGTCGAAGCTCGGCTCCGACGGACCGTCCAGAAGGTTCGTCCGCCGCAGGACTTCGAGCCGGTATGGGTCGGCGATCACCGCCGCGATCTCTTCCTCGTCCGAGGTCACACGATGGCCCCTGTCCAGGACGCGATCCCGAGGAGAAATCCTCCTCCCTTCGTATCCACTCTAGATGACGTCTCCTTCCCGATGGGTGGATTCCCGGCCGGATCGCGGCGGGAACCCTCGGTTACGAACACGGTGCCCATGCCTATGGCCGGCCGAGAGAAACCGCTGGTCGTCGTCGCCGACGACGACGTCCATTTCCTCAAGGTCATGGAGCACCACATCGGTCGATGGTCGTACCGGGCCCGGGGAGTCACCGAGAAAGCCGCCCTGCTCCGCGAACTCGACCGAGAACCCCCCGACCTCCTTCTGATGGACGTCCGGTTCGGAGAACACGACGGCGTCGAGGTCCTCCGGCAAGTGATCGCCAAACATCCCGGCCTGAAGGTCCTGATGCTCACCGCCTTCGGTTCGATTGACGGCGCCATCGCGGCGATCAAGTTGGGGGCTTTGGACTACCTGGGGAAACCGGTGGACCTCCCCAGGCTTCGCGCGGCGCTCAGCCAGGTCCTGGAGCGCGCCGAGGTCAGCCGTCAGGAACTCGAAGCGCCAATCAAGCCGGTCCGATCGCCGACGGACACGGGAACCCGGCCAATTCGTGGCGAGAGCCGGGCGGTTCGGCAGCTTCGCGACCGAATCGCGGCGGTGGCGCCGACCGACGCCACCGTCCTGATCCTGGGCGAGAGCGGCACGGGAAAGGAACTGGTCGCTCGGTCCCTCCACGAGCGAGGACGGCGCGCGGCGGGGCCCTTCGTGGCTCTGAACGTCGCGGCGATGCCCCGCGAACTGGTCGAGAGCACGTTGTTCGGTCACGAGAACGGGTCGTTCACCGGGGCGGACCAGGCCCAGCGCGGGGCCTGCGAGGCGGCCGACGGCGGCACGCTGTTCCTCGACGAAATCGGCGAGATGGAGGTGAACCTCCAGGCCAAACTGCTCCGGTTCCTTCAGGAGCGATCGTTCCAACGGGTGGGCCACGCCAGCCTGATCTCGGTGAACGTCCGGATCGTGGCCGCGACCCATCGCGACCCCCTTGAACAGGTGCGTAAAGGTCTGCTTCGCGAAGACCTGTACTACCGGCTCAACGTGGTCCCGATCCACGTCCCCCCGCTTCGCGAGCGCCGGGAGGACGTCCCCCTCCTCGCCGAGCACTTTTTAAGGGCGGCGACGGGCCGGCTTCGGCGAGAGGATCTGGCCTTCGCTCCCGAGGCCCTCGAAGCGCTGGCCAGGTACGACTGGCCAGGCAACGTCCGGCAACTGGAGAACCTGGTCGAACGCCTGGCGATCTTCGGCCAGGGGGGCGTGATCGGGCTCGACGCCGTCCGCGACGAGCTGCGCGATTCCGCCTCGGTGATCGAGCCGAGGGGAGACCTTGTTCCCCCCACGGCGAGCCCCGTGGTCGGAGACGAGTCTCTCTCGCCCATCGACCGGATGGAGAAGCACGCCATCATGGAGGCGCTGCGCCGGACCAACGGCAAGGTTCGCGAGGCGGCGCTGGCGTTGGGACTGGGTCAGGCCACCGTCTACCGCAAGATCAAGCGCTACGGGATCTCGCCGGAATGAGCCGTGGTCTCCTTTGAACCTGAATCGCCCGCTTCGCCCGCGAAGACGCTGGCGTTGAATCCTCCCGGCTGCGAACGGTCGGCCGCCGTCAGGATGTACCAGCGCACGACGTTGAGGTGGGCGGAGTACCTCGGGTTGAGGATTCCCGCCCAGGGCCTCGGGGCCTCGACCTGCGTGTTCCGGAGTCCCTCGCGCCAGTAAGGCCCGCCGAGTCCGCTGGGGCCCAGGGCCCAGGCGTGATCCGCGACCTTCGCCGATTCGGTCACGTCGTAGGCTTCGAACACCAGGTCATGGCTGGCGATCGGCGGGTCGAGCACCGTGACCTGCGCGAGCTTGTGTCCCGTGCCCTTGCGAAGAACGCTGGCCGCCGAGGCCACCACGATCGTTCCGCTACTTTGCCCGATCAGGTGGGTTTTCTCGGGGTCGATCTTCAGCCGATGCAGGGCCCTGGCCAGTCGAACGCCCTGCGCGACGGCGAGGTCCCGATTCGCCTGGCGGTTCAGCCCCGCCATCGTCGCGGCGTTCCAGTTCCAGCCGAGCAGGTTGACGGGCGGGTCTCCTCGGCCGTCGACGGCCTCCCCGAACCGGTCGGCCATACCGAAGTGGATCAGTCTTGGGGCGAAGTTCAGGCCGTGCACGAACACGATGGTCGGGAGTTCGAGATCCACGGGTCGACCGTCGAGCGAGACGTTGACGAGGTGGCCGGTGGCGGGGTCACCCCCCGGCTCGATCAGTCGCGTGGACTCGTAGTCCGCGAAGAGCGCCGCGGTCGCGGCGATCCAAAGAAGGGAAGCGGTCATGAGTTGCGATCTCTTGGAACGTCGCGTGCGGGGCGATCGCCGAGGTGTGCGTGATTCCTCGATCACTCGTAATCATCGGACGACGACCGGCGTCGACTTGAGTCGTTCTGAATGCCAAACGATCCCATGACACGATGAGACAGAGGTCCTTGACACTTTAAGAAGCCTATCGAGTAAGAATCGGGGATAACCCCGAACCGGAAGATATAAGATATTAAGAAATAAGTCAAATCTTAGGACTCAATATCGTGATCGTGAAAGGTCCATTGCTCAACGCCGTTCTGGCCATCCCCATTCTCATGGGCGTCGCCGGGAGCACGGCACTTATCCTCCGCGCGAGCGAGCGCGCGGGCCGCTTGGTCGCGGAAGCGGATCGCCTTCGGTGGGAGTCTCCACCCGTCGAAGGCCCCACGACGGGTCTGAAAGCGAAGGTCCGTTTTCTCTTGCGAAACAAGGGTGATCGCTCGGTGACGATCTCCAAGGTCGAATCGGGTTGCGGGTGTACCGTCGTCGATACGCGACAACGGTCAGTCGGCCGAGGTCAGACAGTGGCGATCCAGGCCACCGGGACGCCTCTGGCCAGCGGTGAGCGAACAGTTCCAATCACGGTGTACACGGATTCGCCGGTCACTCCGGTGGTCGCCCTTTTCCTGACGATGAAAACCAGCCGCACACCCCCGTTCCTTCTGTCTGTGGACGGGAATCTCGACCTCGACGACGCGGAACCCGAGCGGGGCACGAGCACGTTGACCGTCTTGACGATCGAGAAACCGGGCGACTCTCGGCCGCCGCTCGTCTCTCCTTCTCTGGACGGCTTGGACGTTGAATTCGAAGGATCGACCTCGACCCCCTTCGACGAGAGTGGCACTCTTCAGGCCCGATACACGTACAAGGTTTCCTTCCGAGAGTCGCCGTGCGGGACGGTCTCGGGATCGATCGTCGTGACAGACCCCTGGACGCGAAACGAGACGCGCAACGTACTAGTCACATACCAGATTCATCGTGGATTCACGGTCGTCCCCAACGTGGCCCGGATTTCCACCGAATCGAGGGAGCCGAAGGGGTTTTCCTTTTTCGTCGTGCCAGGACCCGCGGCGGACGTCGCTTCCCTGTCGATCGAACCTCTGACTGGTCATACGGGTTGCCATCAAATCTCACGGAAGCCCTTCGGACCAGGCCGGGATCGGCTGGTTTGCGAACTGATGCCGAGCGCTGAGTGGCTATCCCGACCGCATGAGTGCGGCGTCGTCGTGAGAAATGAGTCGGGGCTGGAACGAACCCTGCCAATCCGACCGGAGGGTCGCCCTTGATCTGGGGTTGATCATGTTAAGGACGTCCGGGGCTTCCGACGGGCACCGGGGTTTCACCCTGATCGAGACGCTCGTCGTGATCGCGGTGATTGGGATCTTGACCTCGCTGCTGCTGCCAGCCGTTCAGCAGGCGCGCGAGGCGGCGCGATCGGCGGGCTGTCGGTCGAATCTCAGGCAGTTCGGCCTGGGTCTCAACGGCTACGCCGTTGCCTGGGTCGACTTTCCTGGGGCTCCGTTCGGCTCGTTCGTGATGGAGGATC
>JBFWRA010000269.1:0-6100 GCA_050249155.1 Isosphaeraceae bacterium
AAATAAAGGATCAGCACCATCACGGCGATCACCGCGGGGAAGACCACCTGAAGCGTCTTGCGGGCGCGGAGCTGGTGCTCGAACTGGCCGGACCATTCCAGGTACACCCCTTGCGGCAAGGCGACCCGCGCCGCGACGGCGCGCTGCGCCTCCTCGACGAACCCGACCTCGTCGCGGTCCCGGACGTTGAGCTGAACGTAGGACCGCAGCAGGCCGTTCTCACTCTTGATCATCGAGGGCCCCTCGACCACCTTGACGTCGGCCAGCTCGGCCAGGGGGATCTGGGCGGGGGTCGCGCCCTCCCCGTCGCCTCGGCTGGCGACGAGAACGCGCTTCAGGGCCTCCTCGTCGTCGCGAAAATCCCGCGCGTAGCGGACCCGGACCGGGTAGCGCTCGCGACCCTCGACGGTCACCGTCAGAGGTTTGCCACCGATCGCCACCTCGACCACGTCCTGGAGGTCTCCCACGTTCACGCCGTAGCGCGCGGCCTTTTCGCGGTCGATCTGGATTTCCACATATCCCTTGCCCACCACCTGGTCGGGGAAGACGTCCACCGCCCCGCGGATGCCCTTCAGGACCGTGGCCACCTCCGCGCTGACGCGTTGAAGCTCGTCCAGGTTGTTGCCGAAGACCTTCACGCCGATCTGCGTCCGGACCCCCGTGGCCAGCATCTCGATCCGGTTGATGATCGGTTGGGTCCAGATGTTGCCCCAGCCGGGAACCTGAAGCGCGGTGTCCATCTCCTGAACGAGGTCCTGCTTCGACTTCCGCCAGAGCAACAGCCGATCGTCGAACGGCTTCTCCAGTCGGGCCGCCAGGGTTTTGAGGTCCGCGGGAGCGATCTCTTTGACTTTCAAGTCGCGATCGGCGGCCAGTCGGCCGAGTTCTTCCAGGGCCGTTCGCGTGGCGACTCCGACGGCCAGATCGAAGAGTTCCCAGTCGACCATCCTCACCCTGGCCCTGGATCGCTCCTCGTGGGCCTCGATCAGGCGGTCGGTCACCCGGGACGTCAGCGTCGACTTGGGAAGGCCAAGGAACTCGCCGCCCCAGTCCGCCAGACGTTCCCAGCGATCCGGGGGCGGGGCGAGCAGGTCGGTTCGATCGGCCAGCGCGCCGAGGCCGACCAGGCGACCCGAAGCCTCCTTCAGCAAGTCGGCCACGTCATCTCGCCGAGGCTCCAGCGCCAGGCGGTCGCCGTGCGGTGAGGCCAGTTCTTCGATCAGCGAGGCGCGTTCGGCCGGGGTCAACGCGCGTCGATGCGCGGAAGGGTCGACGCGCTCGAGGATCTCGTCGACCGCGACGCCGATCAGCGCCCGGCCCAGTTCCGGGCGAAACTCGTCGCGGCGCTGAAGGGCCAGCGTTCTGAGGGCCTCGTCGACCCGCGTCGAGACGGTCATCGCCGCGTCGTTGATCAACGCCTGGCGGTCGTCGGTCGACTTCGGGGCCGACGTCAGTCCCGCGCCGATCAAGGCCTCGAGCGCCCGCTCGGTTTGCCAGGTGGCGTCCGCGAACTCCAGCTTGCGCCGGGGCCACAACTCCCGGTCGCGGAGGTTGATGATCGTCTCGACCATGTCCAGCGGCGCGGGGTCGGTCGGGGTCTCGGCCCGGCCGGCCTTGCCGACGACCGTGAGCACCTCGGGGAACTCCCTGAGCACGGCGTCACGCGCTTTGAGGTCCTGAACCGCCTGCGCGACGCTCACTCTCGGGACGCTCGTGGGCATGTCCATGATGGTCCCCTCGTCCAGCGGGGGCATGAACTCGCGTCCCAAACGCGTCGACGCCAGGTAACCGAATCCGAGGATGCAGGCGAACAGCCAGCAAACCAGACCAGGCCGATCCATCAGCCAGGACAGCATCGGCTTGAACACCGCGGTCATCGTCCGGACGATCCAGGAATCCTCCTCGCTCTTGATCCTCCCTTTGAGAAAAATCGGGATCAGGGCGGGCACGACCGTGATCGACAGGATCGCCACACCGATCAGGGCGAAGGTCTTGGTGTAGGCCAGCGGGTGGAACATCTTCCCCTCGCGGCCCGACAGGGCGAACACGGGCAAGAACGACAGGATCGTGATCAGGATCGAGAAGAAGATCGGCCGGCCGACCGTCCGACAGGCGGGAATGATCACGTCGAGGGTGTCTCCTCGAACGGGCTGGTCGCCGAATTTCCTGGTCAAGTGGTGCGCGGCGTTCTCGGTCATCACCACGGCCTGGTCTTCGAGAATCCCCACGCTGATCGCGATGCCCGCCAGGCTCATGATGTTGGACGGAATGCCGAAGATCTTCATCATGAGAAAGCTGATCAGGATCGCCAGCGGCAGCGTGATCGACACCACGAACGCCCCGCCGAGGTGCCCCATGATCAACAGGATGGCGACCGTCGCGATCGCCAGTTCCTCCATCACGGTGTCGCTGATGGTGTCCAGGGCCTTGTGAATCAAGGGGGTCCGGTCATAGAACGGGACGATCCGCACCCCTTCGGGCAACCCCGCGGTCAAAACGGTGATCTTCTCCTTGATGCGTCGCGTGACTTCCAGCGGGTTCTCGCCGAATCGCATCATCACCACGCCGCCGACGACCTCGCGTCCGTCCTTTTCCAGTACGCTTCGGCGGAACTCCGGCCCGATTTGAACGGAGCCAAGGTCTCGGATCGAAATCGGCGTTCCCCCGCGCTGAGTGACCACGACGTTCTCGACGTCGCGCAGGCTGGTGATCCAGCCGACGGAGCGAACGAGGTACTCGGCGTTTCCCTTGTGGACGACCCGTCCGCCGACCGACGAATTCGATCGCGCGACCGCGTCGAAGACCTCGCCAAGACTGACCTCCAGGGCGCGGAGCTTGTTCGGATCCAGGTCGATCTGATACTCGCGCGGCGAGCCGCCGACGCTGGCGACCTCGGCCACACCGGGGACGCTGTTGAGCTGGTAGCGGACGAACCAGTCCTGGATCGAGCGCAATTCCGAGAGGTCGCGCCCCTCTCCCTCGACGGTGTACCAGAAGATCTGCCCCAGCGCCGTGGCGTCGGGGGCGAGGTAGGGGGTCACGTCCGGCGGGAGGAAGGTCGAGGCGATCGAGAGCCGTTCGAGCACGCGCTCGCGGGCGAAGTAATAGTCGGTCGCCTCATCGAAGATCACGTTGATCATCGAGAAATTGAATTCGCTGCTGGACCGGACGACCTTCACCCCAGCGAGACCCTGAAGATTGACCGACAGGGGATAGGTCACCTGGTCCTCGATTTCCTGGGGGCTGCGGCCCATCCAGTCGGTGAAGACGATGACCTGGTTCTCGCTGAGGTCGGGAATCGCGTCGACCGGCATGGTCATCAGCGCGCGGAACCCGAACGCCCCCACGCCGATCGCGGCGAGGATGACCAGCAGTCGATTGCGGATCGACCATTCAATGATGGATTCGATCATAACTCATCCCGAAGAGAGCCAAGGGAACGCCGGCGGTCCGCGACGCCCCGGTTCTCAATGACGGTGAGCGCTCCCCTCGGAGAGCGCCGCGGTCCTGGGCGAAGCGGTCGGTTCCGGCGGTGACTTCGGCTCCGACGCCGGCTCTGGCTTCGGTTCGGGGGTGGTGGGAGCCGTGGGATTCAGCCGGGTCTCCGCGTCGATCAGGAACGCGCCGGCCGCCGCGACCTTGTCGCCGGGCGAGAGGCCGTCGAGGACGGGGTAACGGTCCCCCGCTCGGGGTCCAAGCACCACGGCGCGGCCCTCGAACACGCCCGGATCGGTCTCGACGTACACCACCTTGCGTGTTCCAGTGTCGATGACGGCGGCTTCGGGAACGCTGAGCACCGCCCCCTGGGGTACCGGTGCGAGCCTGGCCAGAAACGAGGCCGGGGAAGCCCGAAGCTTCGTCTCGCAGGCGGGGCAGCACATCCAGACCTTCTGGCCCTGAACCTCCGTGGGCACCGGCTCACCCATCGCGCCGAGCTTCAGCTGGGTCACCGGGCAGATCTTTTGCGAGGCGGGCGTCACCGTGGCCGCCGAGCGAGGCGCGGAGGCGACCCGATCCTTGAAGGCGGGGGTCTCGGCGATCGGGGTCCGCAAGGTGACCGTGGCGAACATGCCGGGCAGGAGCCGACGATCGGGGTTCGCCAGGTCGTAACGAACGTTCAACGTGCGAGTCGCGGGGTCGAGCGTCGGGTCGAGGAACGCGACCTCTCCCTTGAAGACCTCGCCAGGGTACGCCCCCACGGTCGCCTCGACGGCCTGACCGACCCGAACCAGCCCAATCTGATCCTCATACACGTGCGCCAGCACCCAGACCCGCGAAAGGTCGGCGACCTCGAACAACGCGTCACCCTCGTTGACGTACTGGCCCTCGACGACGTTCTTGCGGACGACGGTCCCACTGATGGGAGAGAGGATCGGCAACGAGGCGCCGGCCCTGCCGCTGGCCAGGATGCCGTCGATCTGACCGGGGGTCAGACCCCACAGCGCGAGCTTCTCGCGACCGAGCCGGACCAGCTCGCGGGCGTCCCCCAGCAACGATCGGGCGACCTCGCCCCGAGGGGCCGAGGGGTCCGAAACTCTTCTTTGCGCCTGGAGCAATTCCTGGACGGCCTGGTAAAGCTCCGGACTGTAAAGCTCGGCCAGGGGCTGCCCCGCGACCACGTCGGTGCCCGTGAAGTTGACCACGAGCTTCTCGACCCGGGCCACCCCCTTGGTCTTCGAGGCGATCCTGGCCAGGCGACGCTCGTCGAACGCCACGGTCCCCACGGTCGTCAACGTCTCGGCCAGCGGCTCGTAAGTGACCTCCGAGGTCCGGATGCCCGCCTGGACCACCCGCAAGGGCGTGAGGGTGAGCCGGGAGACGACCCCCGGTGGCAGCGCCTCGGCCTGCCCCTTCTTCCGCTTTGAGAGTGGCATCCCGCAGATCGGGCACGAGCCCATCGTGTCGCGGACGACGCTCGGGTGCATCGGACAGTAGAACTCGTCGTGCGACGTCGCCGAGACCGCCTCGCGGGGGGGCCGCGACCACTTCTCGTACGAGTTCCAGATCGTATCCCAGTAGCCGAACACCAGCGCCGTCGCCGCCATCAGGGCGATGAATCGGAGCCGAAGCTCGATGACCTTCACCACCATTCGGAACTTTTGCCAGCGAGTCGGGGGAACCTCGGGCGCGGAATTCTGGCCTGATAAGCCGTCGGGGTTCATGGGCGGTCTCCCTTTCCTTCACGCCGGCACGTCCGAGAAGGGACGACGGGGCGTCTGAATCACTTCGCGATGGATGGGTGCTCTCGACGGACGGAAATCCTGGGTCGGCGTGTTTGGGTCACACGTGGATCAACCTAAGCCGTGTGCCCGCGCGGGGCGCGCAACGCTAGCGCCGCGGATCGAGAGAGTCTAGAAAAGCAATCGCGAGGTGAGGCGCAAGAGGGAGAGACCGCGATACGATCCCAAAGGTCGGGTCGCGTCGAGAAACCGCCGTTGGACGGGCGATTCCAGGCAAGGGACCGACACCGAGGGGCTAGTCACCCGCTCGGAGAGGCGTTCCGAAGCCACGCCCGAATCGCGACGAGGCTCGGGAAGTGGTGACCGATCCGTCTGACAGCCGCAGGATCGGGGAGAAGGAGACGCGAGGTCGACCTCGATTTCAACCTCGGTCCGAGGCGTCGATGGGAGGACGGGAGCCTCGCAGCATCCACAGGACGTCGGAACCCGAGAGGAACAGCACGATTGCGCGGCCGGCTCCACCGATGGGGTGGCGCGGCCCGACGCGTCTCGGGCGAGCGACAACGTCCCCAACACCGCCACGAGGGCGATACCCAGGGCGCGTAGGTGTCGCAAGCGAGTGTTCATGGCGCCAACGAAGGGTGAGAGGTGGAACCGAACGGGAATCCATTCCTCGTCATTCACCATCGTAACAGAGCCGCCGAGCGTGTCAACCTCGTGAAACGCCTGTGACGGAAACGGGGCACTTTACGAAGAGTGGAGAAGATTCGAGCGGAAGGATCGGCCGCGCGGCTTCTCGGGCCCCATGTTTTTTTAGGCGTGACTCCCTCGCTCAGGGCGATGGAAGCCCGCGGCGAGCGGGCCGACCCTCGTCAGCCTCGTCATGGGACGATTCCCCTTCGCGCGTGGCGTGTTCTCCG
>JBFWRA010000270.1:0-6042 GCA_050249155.1 Isosphaeraceae bacterium
TCGTCGGACGCCCCTCCACCAACGCCCTGGCCGCGAAACTGGCACACGCGTTGCCGGTCCAGTTCGGGCCGTCGTCGTTCGTGTTCCGAAGCGAAACGTACGCTCATGAGAAAACGTCGATCATCGCGGCGGGGCCGCGTCCGGACGACCCGGGGAGTAGCCTCGTCGTCTTCGCCGGCCTGAGCGCCGGGGCCACCTGGCGCTGCGTCGAGGCGATCGGGACGAGGGGGGGAGATCCCGCGGCCGCGATCGTGCTGGCCGCGGGCCAACGACCAGTCGCGGTCGGTTCCATCGAATCCCCCGAACGTCCAACCCGGGCCGCGGCCCGCTGATCGTGGAACTTTCCTTCGTTCTTCCAGAGGAGGTTTATTTCATGCGACCTTCGATCGTCACCGCCCTCTTCGCGTGCGTCTGGGTCTCCCTCGCCGCCGAATGCCGCGCCGACTCTCCAAAGATTGAGACCGGGCTCGGGGCCAGGCCGCCGGAAGGGGCGGTCGCGCTCTTCGACGGCTCGGGACTTGAGGGTTGGGTCAAGGCCGACGGAAAAACCCCCGCCGCCTGGGCGGTCGAGGACGGAATCTTCACCGTGGTCCGGGGGCAAGGGTCCATCCAGTCCAAGGCGAAATTCGGCGACGCTCATTACCACGTCGAGTTCAACGTCCCGTACATGCCCGACGCAAAAGGCCAGGCCAGGGGCAACAGCGGCGCGTACGTCGCGGGGGCTTACGAGGTTCAGATCCTCGACTCCTACGGCCTGAAATCGAAGGATAACGACTGCGCCGCGGTCTACAAGCAGGTCGCGCCCTCGGTCAACGCCTGCAAGCCTCCGTTACAGTGGCAGAGTTTTGATATCACGTTCCACAAGGCGGTGGTCGAGGGTGGCAAGGTCGTCAAGAAGGCGAGGATCACCGTCGTCCATAACGGAGTGACCGTGATCGACGACGCCGAGATCAGTGTCTCTCCCGGCGGCGTCGGCACCTCCGAGGGGGAGGACGGACCCTTGATGCTTCAGGATCACGGAGACCCCGTTCAGTTCCGCAACGTCTGGGTCAAACCACTCTGACAGGACACGCGAGCCCGAAGACTCATGCATAGCCTTGATCCCCTGGCCTGCGCGACGCGCAGGAAACGGCTCTGGGACGCGCTTCCCAAACCGTGTGACGCCCTGATCCTCGGCGATCCCCAAAGCCTGATCTACTTCGCCAACCACGCGCCAAGCCCGTTCGTGTTCCGCACGAGTGACGCCGCGGCCTTGCTCGTTCTGACTCCCGACCGGGCGACGCTCGTGGCCGACGCGATGGTCAAGGGCTACGCCGCCGAGGCCCACGTCGACGATCGCGTGCTGCCCGTTTGGTACGACGGCAAGCACTCGGCCCCACACCGCCGGGCGCTTTTGCTCAAAACGGCCCTGGAGGTCGTCGGAGCGCGCCAGGCGACGCGCTGGGGGGCCGAATCCTCGGTCGTTCCGCTCGGCATGGCCAGCGCTCTGGGGGAGCCCCTCGCGATCGACACGATCGTTCGGGGGCTTCGTCGTCGGAAAGACCCGGACGAGGTCGCGTTGATCCGGGCCTCGGCCCGCGCGGGCGAGGCGGGGCACCGCGCGGCGCTGGCGGGGATTCACTCCGGAATGACGGAGCTGGATGCCTACCGCGTGGTCCAGAACGCGTCGATCTGGAACGCGGGCGAACCCGTGATCGTCTACGGCGACTTCGCGTCAGGGCCGCGCTGCGTGACCGATCGCGGCGGTCCCCCCACTCAGCGGATGATCGAGCCCGGCGACCTCTTTCTACTCGATTATTCCGTCGTGATCCGAGGCTATCGGGCCGATTTCACCAACACGTTCGTGGTCGATGGCGGTCCCACGGCGAGCCAGAAAACGCTCTTCGACGCGTGCCTGGCGGCGCTGGCGGCGGGGGAATCGGTTCTGAAACCCGGCGTCCTGGCCAGGGAGGTCGATCGTTCGGTCCGCGCCGCGCTCGCGGAACGCGGGCTGGAACACGCCTTCCCGTCCCACTCGGGTCACGGCCTTGGCCTCAGTCATCCGGAGCCGCCCTACCTCGTGGCCGAGAGCGATGACACGCTCCTGGAAGGGGACGTCGTGGCGCTCGAACCGGGCCTGTTCGTTCCCGAGGTCGGCGGAATGCGTTTTGAGCGCAACTATTTAATCACCCGCGATGGTTTTGAATGCTTGACGCATCATCGACTGACGTTGGAACGGTGAGGAGCGGGGCGTACCTCGGGGAAGGCACGCCCCTCGTCGAGGGAACGCTCAGGCTCCAGCGGCTTCCTTGAGCGCGGCGATCGCCGGGTCGTAATTCGGCTCCTGCGCGATCTCGGGCACCAGTTCGACGTACTTGACCACGTCGTCGGCACCGACCACGATCACCGCCCTGGCCAGCAATGGCACGGGCAATCCCTGGATCAGGAGGCCGTACTGGGTGCCGAAGCTATGGTCATGGAGGTCGGAGAGGTTCTTGACGTTCTCGACGGCCGCGTCGGCGCACCACCTGGCCTGCGCGAACGGCATGTCCAGGCTGATCGTATAGGCGGCGACCTTGTCCCCCAACGCCTTGAGTTGCTCGGAGAACTGGCGCGTCTGCTTGTTGCAAACGGGCGTGTCCAGCGAGGGGACGACGTTGAACAGTCGGACCTTGCCCGCGGTGTCGCCCAGCTTGACGAGGGTCAAACCGGCCCCCACACAGGTGAAGTCGGGGGCCTTGTCGCCCGGTTTCAGTTTCGGTCCGACCAGGTCGATCGGCTTGCCTTTGAACGTCACTTCACCGCTGCGTGTCGCGGCCATGGGATGGTTCCTCGGTTCGGGTCGCTGTCTCTTTTCCTTCCTGAGTCGCGCGGCGCGACGTGGGTCTTCCCGCTCCGTGGGGAACCCAAGTTAGCCAGGCGACCTCCCATTTCGCAAGGCGGTCGACCTCGCGGCCGCTCTTCGACCGCCCCGATTCAGGAGACGCCTGGGCGGTCGCCTTCGCTCCCCTTGACCGGCGCTGGTTTCCGTCACGGGCGATCGCCGCTACGATAAAGGGACGTTCTCGTTCTGCCGCTCCATAATCCTTCCCGCCGATCCGAGCCGGTCCAACGCACCATGACGCAACCCGCCCGAGATCCTTATCGATTCGACGTGGTGGTGGTGGGGGCGGGTCACGCCGGGGTCGAGGCGGCCCTCGCCGCCGCCAGGATCGGCTGCCGCACCGCCCTGCTCACGATGAACTGCGACACGGTCGGCCAGATGAGCTGCAACCCCGCCATCGGCGGTGTCGCCAAGGGGCAGATCGTCCGCGAAATCGACGCGCTGGGCGGCGCGATGGGGCTCCTCACCGACGCCACCGCGTTGCAATTCCGACTCCTCAACCGGGGCAAGGGCCCCGCCATGCACAGTCCCCGGGCCCAGTGCGACAAGAAAGCCTACCAGTTCCTCGCCAAGGAGACCGTCGAGCGCCAGCCGAACCTGACCCTCCGACAGGAGAGCGTCGAGGCGATCGTCGAGGAGGGCGGCAAGGCGACCGGCGTCCGCTGTCGAGGGGGAATCATCTACTCGGCCAGGGCGGTCGTTCTCACGACCGGCACGTTTCTGCAAGCCCTCATGCACACGGGAGAGCAAAAGACGACCGGGGGTCGGGCCGGGGACGCGGCCGCGGTCGGTCTCTCGGGCAGCCTCGCCGCGCTCGGATTCGAGCTTCGAAGGTTCAAGACCGGAACTCCGCCAAGGCTCAATGGTCGGACGATCGACTTCGCAAAGCTCGAACCCCAGCCCGGCGACGACCAGCCCGTCCCGTTCTCGTTTCTGACCGATCGGATCGATCAGCCCCAGCTTCATTGTCATCTCACCGCGACGAACCCGGAGGTGCACGCGATCATCCGCGAGAACCTGCATCGCTCGCCGATGTTCTCAGGGCAGATCCAGAGCACGGGTCCCCGCTACTGCCCCTCGATCGAGGACAAGGTCGTCCGGTTCTCCGACCGGGATCAACATCAGATCTTCCTGGAGCCAGAAGGGCGAAACACGCTCGAATACTACTGCAACGGCATCTCCACGAGCCTGCCCAGGGACGTTCAGGAGGCGATCATTCCTCGGATCGCGGGCCTGGAACACGCCGAGATCATGCGATTCGGCTACGCGGTCGAGTACGACTTCGCGCCTCCCACGCAGCTTCGGGCCACGCTGGAGTCCAAGTCGGTGCCTGGGCTCTTCCTCGCCGGGCAGATCAACGGCACCACCGGTTACGAGGAGGCCGCCGCGCAAGGACTCCTCGCGGGGATCAACGCGGCCCGCCTGGTTCAAAACGCCGCTCCCCTGATCATCGACCGGGCCCAGGCGTATCTGGGCGTGCTGATCGACGACCTCGTCACCCGAGGGGTCGACGAACCCTACCGAATGTTCACGAGCCGGGCCGAGTATCGGCTCTTGCTCCGCCACGACAACGCCGACCTCCGCCTGACCGAGCGCGGACGCGAGGTCGGTCTGGTGGACGACACCCGTTGGAGACGATTCCTGGAACGTCGCGACGGGATCGATCAACTCGAACGTCGGCTCCGATCGACCCGGGTCGAGGGTCAGACCCTCGCCCACGTTCTGCGACGACCCGAAACGCGATGGGAGGACCTCACCCGGCTCGACCCGACGCTCAACGAGTTCGACGGTCGGCTCGGGATCGTCGAGCAAGTCACGATCAAAGCCAAGTACAGCGGTTACGTCGATCGACAGGCGGCTCAGGTGGACCGTTTCCGCCGCCTGGAGGAGAAACCGCTCCCGGAGAATCTCGACTACGAGGACGTCGCGCAACTCCGCGCCGAGGCGCGCGAGAAGTTCCAGAAGGTTCGACCGCGTTCTCTGGGTCAGGCGGGCCGGATCAGCGGGATCAACCCCTCGGACGTCGCCACCCTCCTGGTCCATCTGAAGCGGCGAGGTTACGCCGATTCCCTGGACTCCTTCCGCGACGGGCATCCCATCCCAGGACCACCCGATCCGAACCTCTCCGGTAATTAGGCGGAGTCTGCCCGTTCGTCACGACCGTCGCAACCCTCCTTCCAAACCCGGGTTGCCTATCCTGAGTTTTTTTAGAGGCGGAGGACCGGGCCTTCCTGGTAATCTAGATCCTGTACCACTCTCTCCTCACACTGGGGTTTTGGCGGAAGCTCGTGCCAGTCCATTCGGCTTGACAGGCTAGGCAGGGGTTCTATAATTCGCTACGGTGGCAAGTCTGGTAAAATCGTTAGACTCCACAAGGTTTTCCGATTGCGTGTCGAGCGAGGGCTTTGGCGGTCTTTGGGTGACCGTCCGAGGTGTTCGGTCGCCTCAAAGAGCGAGACATTCACGGAGGACGGGAGCGTACGGCCCGCCGGCCTTTGGGCGAATCCGCCCGGCGAGGGGGCCAGGGCACTGTGCGCGGGGGCTCGCAGAACGGGACCAACTCGACCATGAAGACCGTGTTCACGACGGGCGAAGCGGCGAAGATCTGCAAGGTTAGCCAGCAGACGATCATCCGCTGTTTTGACTCGGGCCAGCTCCGGGGATTTCGGGTACCCGGATCACGGTTCCGGCGCATCCCTCGCGAAGCGCTCTATCGCTTCATGAAGGAGAACAGCATCCCCACCGACGCGCTGGAGAGCGGTCGGAGGCGGATCTTGATCGTCGACGACGACCAGGCTGTGGTGGACCTCATCTCCGAGGTCCTCAGCACCGACTCCCGGTTCGAGACGCGCATTGTCAACAACGGATTTGGCGCGGGGATGCTCGCCAAGGAGTATCACCCCGACCTCATCATCCTCGACGTCATGCTTCCGGACATCAACGGGCAGGCGGTCTGTGAACTGATCCGCAAAGACCCCACGATGTCGGACATCAAGATCATCTGCATCTCAGGGATGGTCGAGGAGGAGAAGATCGACGACCTGAAGAAGTCGGGAGCCGACGACTTCCTGCACAAGCCGCTGGACATCGATGAACTCATCCGGCGGATTTGCCGACTTTTAGACATAGAGGCTTCCACGTCCTGACCGGAGCTCCTTCCGACGGATTCGGGGGGCGCT
>JBFWRA010000271.1:0-6031 GCA_050249155.1 Isosphaeraceae bacterium
ATGAGGTTGAAGCCGTTGCGCGGACCAAAGCCGCGGCCCATGCCCTTGGTCTTGCCCACCGCGTCTTGCAGCGACTTGACGGCCTGTTTCTACGCGATCGCTCCGACTCGACCGGCGAGGGGTCCCTGGCCGTCCATGGGCAGGTTGAGGGCCTGCGCCAGCGCGTCGAAGATCTGGTCGGAACGGAGCGTGCTCGGGCAGTTGGCGGCCATCGGAGTCCTGCCGGAGGCCGACATCGTGGACCGGGTCTGACGCTGGTACGCCTTGCTGTTGAGGATCGTCCGAAAGAGCCATTTCACGTCGTAGCCCCCGCGCTGCCACTGGCTGGCGAGGGCCTCCAGGACCGCCGGCGCTTTCGCCTCGCGCTCGGGCCCGAGGTCGTCGACGGGGGTGTGGAAGGCGTCTCCCGTCAGGGTGTACCAGATCCGGTTGACGAACGCCTTGGCGAACCAGGGGTTGTCTTGCCCGGTCACGTAGGACGCCGCGATCGCGTGGCGCTCCTCGGCCGAGAGGTTCGCCGAGAGGGTCGGCACCTCGGCTCCCAGGAAGAACCTGGGCGCGACGGGGATCGACTTTTGCGGATCTTTCAGGTCGGGCATCGTGTAACGGGGACGTCCCTGGTGTACGACCTGGAAGACCGGCGGGCCGTTGCCTGGCGGGGTCGCCCTGCGTGACCGGGAGCCCGCGAAGAACGACGCGAACCCGTGGAACTGCTCGCGCTTCCAGGAGTCCGTCGGGTGATCGTGGCACTGCGCGCACGAGATCTGCACGCCGAGGAAGACCCGGGAGACCTCGCCCGCGACCTCGGCGGGCTGGGCCTCGTGAGCCAGGCTGAAGACGACCGCCCCGTTCTCGTCCTGCCGGCCGCTGGCGGTGATCAAATCCGTGGCGATCTCGTCCCAGGGCCGGTTCCTAGCGAACTGCTCCTCCAGCCACTCCTCCAGATCACTGAATCCCAGCCGGGCGAACTGGGGGTTGGTTGCTCGATAGGCGATCACGTCGCGCCAGTATCGCGCCCAGTTCGAGGCGTAGTCGGGACTATTGAGGAGATACTCGATCAGCTTGCCGCGCTTGTCTTTTTCGCGGTTGGCGACGAACGATCGAGTCTGATCCGGGGTCGGCAGTTTGCCGGTCACGTCGAGAAAAACGCGTCGAATGAACTCGACGTCGTGGGTGGTGGTCGCGGGCGGGGCCTTGGTCTCCTGAAGGAAGGCGTCCACCAACCGGTCGAGTTCCGCGGAGGTGAGCGTGGGGGAGGAGACGACCCTGGCGGGCCTGGGAGCGGGCCTGGTCTCGGCCGGGTTCTCCGCGCCGCGCGCGTCGGCGCGGACGGCCTCGTTGAGTTCCCGAAGGGCGGAGAAGAGTTCGCGGGCCAACGCGCCGTCGTCTCCCTCGGCCTTCGCGTCGGCCGCCGCGTTCGCCTTGTTCTTGGCGAACGCCCTGGTCTTGGCCTGGGCCTTGGTCGCCGGGGCCTGGGGCTCGGGCTCGAACGACGACGCCAGGGTCGGAACGAGCGTCGCCGAGAGCGCGGATGCCATCGCCCCGATCCGGAGCCAGCGTCGCGGTCGGGCCGCCCACGCCTTGGTCGTGACAGAGAAGGTCATCCGTTCACCATCCTTTCGGGGCCGACTGTCAGCCAGCGATCGACGTGATTCGAAAACCTCGCCCGCGAGGGCCCGCCCCGGAGCAGGCGTCGCCTCGCGGTCCTCCTGGGGTTATTCAACCCTGGAACGAGTCGGAAGTATCGTACGTCCCGCGATCTCGTGTCGTCAAAAATCGACGATCGACGTGGTGACCCGCGGTATCGACGCCATCCGAGGAACGTTCACGAAGCCCACGAAATTCTCTGCAAGTTGAATCAGAGAAAATTGTTATGGCCACGATCGAATGCGGGATTCGTCCGAACTGATCAGGCGCTCCAGTCGGCCAGGGCCATGAGGAGCAGGAGGACGACCAGGCTGACGATCGCGAGGAGTCCGCTGGGCATGAACTTCTTGCTCCGAACGGCGTAGCGGTAGCCGAAAAGCACGAACAGCGAGACCGCCAGGAGCGTCCCCAGAGCGATCCCCCAGCGACGGCCCGACAGGGAGAGAGCCACCGCGGCGAGCGCTCCCAGCGCGCTGAGCAAACCCGAAATGAGGGAGGCCTTGCTCCTGGCCCTCACGAACCCCATGACTCCGCCGACGCCCAGCAAGACCGCGTACACGATGAGAATGACGTGTTCCACCCTGACTGACATGGTCGTCGCGCCTCGTCTCGGGATCGTGAGCTTCGAAAGTGTGAGTGAGGTGCGCGTGGCGGATCGCCACGCGCCCTGAACGCAACCACTGTAGGGGACCGAGGAAACGCCGTCAATCGCGCGGCCGCCGGCCCGAGCGCGCGCCGGCGGCGATTGACGATGGGGCCCGTCGCGCCTATGCCAATGTCTCGTGCTGAAAGAACGTCCTCACATTTCCGTCGCCAGGGAGATTGCCCGTGCGAGTCCTCCACAGCGTCGTTCTCGGTTTGGCTTCGTTGGCGGTTTCCCCAGCCCTTGGCGACGAGCCCGCGAACCCAGGGAAGTCGACCGACGCCACACCGGCCTCCGAGGCCGTCCGGGCTCAGAATCCGGCCGTGCCCTTCAAGCCGGCCGACGGCGATTCTCCGCTGGCCGAAGGCTGGCCGGGAGCGACCAGGCCCGGCATGATCGAGGTGAAGTCGTATCCCGCCTATCGGTCGGCCGTCGCCAGGGCCAAGCAGGCGTCGATGGGTGCGGACAACGTCCTGTTCTGGCCCCTCTTCAACCACATCAGCAAGAAGGGGGTCGAGATGACCACCCCGGTCGTCAACACCTACGAGGCGGACATGCTCGGCGACGCCAGGGACTCGGGCGACATGAGCATGGAATTCGTCTACCGAACCACCACCCTCGGCGAGACCGGCCAGGGCGTCGGCGCCGTGAAGGTGGAGGACCACCCCGAAGCGACCTACGTTTGTCTTGGCCTTCAGGGAGCGATGAGCGTCAAGCGACTGCGTGACGGCGTGGCCGAGTTGAACCGCTGGCTGGAGGAGCGTCAATCCGAATGGATCGCCGCAGGGCCTCCGCGTCGACTCGGGTACCACGGTCCCATGACCCCGACCAATCAGCGCCTCTGGGAAGTCCAGATTCCCGTCAAGCCGGCCCCTCGCTGAGGAGAATCCGCTCGCCGCGCGTCGAAAAAGCCCGAGTTCAACCGGCGAACCCAGAGTTTTCGAGTTGAGACCAGTTCCCCCGCTCGTGATAATGGATTAAGGATCAGAGATCCTCACCCGCGCGACCTGGCACCTTGATTCGGACTGATCTGATGACGCGCACCACTTGTTTCCGCATGGTCTGTCTCTTGATCGCCAGTCTTTCCGTGGGGTCGTCCACGCGGGGAGCGGACGCCACGCTCCTCGACGTCGTGGAATCGACGGGGGGCTATCTCAGCCAGGGCAAAATGATCCGGGTCGAGCGCTTCGAGCCCCGGATGGAAGGCAAGCACCCCGCCGTCCTGATCCTGCACGGTTCGGCGGGGATGGCGGTCGGCGGACCCGTCTTTCGCGAGACCGGGCGCAAACTCGCCGCCCGCGGGTTCGTCGCCCACCTCGTCCACTATTTCGACGCGTCGGGAACGCGACGCGCGGATCGTCCGACGATGCTCGACAAGTTCCCCAACTGGATTCAGACCGTCGCCGACGGCCTGTCCTACGTCACGAAGCAGCCCAACGTCGACCCCCAGCGCCTGGGTCTGATGGGGTTCTCCCTGGGCGGCTATCTCTCACTTTCGTTGGCGATGTACGACCCGAGGGTGACGGCCGTGGTCGACTACTTCGGCGGCCTGCCCTCGGTCATCGCCAAGGACCTGAAGGGATTCCCTCCGACGCTCATCATCCACGGCGCGGCGGACCCCGTCGTTCCCGTCGCCGAGGCGCGATCGCTCGAATCGCTCTTAAAATCCAAGAACGTTACCTATGAGATGAAGATCTACCCCGGGCAGGGGCACGGCCTGGTCGGTCACGACGCCGACGACGCCGCCGAACGGACCGTGAGCTTTCTCCACAAGCACCTCATGAACGGGAATGGCACGGTCCGCCACGAGGTCGCCCGTCCCCGGTTCGATCGGGTCGAGGCGCTGAGGGCCGGGGCCGCCGGTCCTTGACCGACGACACGCGAGGATCGCCCCGAGACCCGTTCGACCCGAGGATGAGGGGTTTTCGGGCCCGCGCCTCGGTCGAGGAATTCCTCCGACGGATTGACGACCGCGTCGATCCTGTGGGAACGCTTCAGGTTCCCCTTTCAAATGCGGCGGGACGGGTGCTCTTCTCCAGGGTGGTCGCGGCGAGCGCCGTGCCGAGCTTCGATCGTTCGGCGATGGACGGCTACGCCGTTCGTGGTGAGGAGACCTTTGGAGCGACCCCGTACACCCCGGCGACGTTCGTGATTCTGGGGGACTCACGACCCGGTCACGGATTCTCGGGCGAGGTCGGGCCCGGTCAGGCGGTGACGATCGCCACGGGGGCCCCCCTGCCCGCCGGGGCTGACGCGGTCGTCCCCGTCGAGTCGACGCGATGCGACGGCGGGCGGGTCGAGGTGACCGAGCCGGTCCCCCCTGGCCGACACGTCGGGCGGATCGGCGAGGATATCGCCCCTGGCACGGAGGTCCTGCCCGCGGGGCGGGTCTTGCGGCCGCAGGATCTCGGCGTCCTGAGCGGGCTCGGGATGGGAGAGATTCAGGTCCACGACCGCCCGGAGGTCGTCGTCCTCGTGACGGGGGACGAACTCTTGCCCGCGGGCCACGCCGCTCGATCGTTCCAATTCGCCGACATGAACTCCCCGATGCTGGCGGCCCTGGTCCGTCGCGACGGCGGAATCCCCAGAGTGGAAGGCCCGATACCCGACCGCCGGGACTCGCTTCGCGAAGCCCTGGTCAACGCGTCGAAGCAAGCCGACGTCATCCTGATCTCGGGAGGAAGTTCGACCGGCCCCGAGGATCACGCCCCCGGGCTGATCACCGAGCTGGGAGAGCTCGCGATCCACGGGGTGGCTTTGCGACCGGCCAGCCCCGCCGGTCTGGGGTTTCTGGGCGGCGTCCCGGTCCTGCTGTTGCCGGGTAATCCGGTGAGTTGTCTCTGCGCCTACGACCTGTTCGCCGGCCGGGTGATTCGCCGCCGCGCGGCCAGACCCCTGGAATGGCCCTACCGATCGGTCGAGCGGCCGCTGGCTCACAAGCTGTCCTCGGCCCTGGGCCGGGTGGATTACGCCAGGGTCAAGCTTGTCGCGGGAGAGGTTGAGCCCCTGGCCGTGAGCGGGGCCTCGATCCTGTCAAGCACGACGAGGGCCGACGGCTTCGTGATGATCCCAGCGGGCCTGGAAGGCTATCCGGCCGGGACGTCGGTGACGGTCTGGCTGTATGATGGGTGAGCGGATCGGTCTGGCAACCCCGCCGCACCATCTCTCCCACCGAGCGTTCGCGATGCCCCGCGAGCAACACCAGTTCCTCGACGTCCTTGACCGAGAGGCCGCCGCGATGCGTTGGCGGCGGGTCCTCCACCTCGACCGGCTCGAGGCGGAGACGGTGCCTCTGGCCGAGGCGCTGGGGCGCGTGCTCGCCGAGGACGTGGCCGCGGGGGTCGACGTGCCGGCGTTCGACCGATCCAACGTCGACGGTTACGCGCTCAGGGCCGAGGACACCTACGGCGCTTCCGAGGACGCGCCGAGGCGGCTCGCGCTGAACGCCGAGGAATTGCCGACGGGCGTCGCGCCGCGGCTGACCGTCGCGGCGGGAACCGCCACCGCCATCGCCACCGGCGCGATATGTCCGAGGGGTGCCGACTCCGTCCTGATGGTCGAGCATGCCCGAGTCGACGGGGCGAGCCTGGTCGTCGTGAGACCGGTCGCCCCGGGCGCCAACGTCAGCTTCGCGGGCACGGACATGGCGATGGGGGAACGCGTCCTGCGCCTTGGAACGCGCCTGACCGCTCGCGAGACGGGCGTGCTGGCCGCGATCGGCCGAGGTGAGGTCTCGGTGGT
>JBFWRA010000272.1:0-6026 GCA_050249155.1 Isosphaeraceae bacterium
ATCGACCACGTCCTGGCGCGTGAGCGTGAGCGTCGCGAGTCGATCAATCCAGGCCGCCGGTGGCGCTCTTGCCGTCGGCCCGGCGCATGGGAAGTTCGACGGTGAACGTCGATCCCTGGCCGGGGGCGGTCGTCACCACGATCTTGCCGCCGTGTTCCCGGACGATCTTTTGCGAGACCGGCAGTCCCAGGCCGGTCCCCCGCGAGCCTTTGCTGGACGAGAACACTTCGAAGATCGTCTCCAGTTTGGAATCGTCGATCCCCACGCCGTTGTCGACGATCCGGACCGTCGCCAGGGACTCCTCCGCGTTCCAGTGAGTCGACAAGACGACCTTCGCCCCTGGCGAGCCCTCGGCCGCGTCGATGGCGTTGGTCACGATGTTCAGGACCGCCCGGTGGATCCCCTCGGGGTCGATCATCACCGCGGGAAGCTCGGCGTCGGGGTTCCACTCCAGCGCGACCCCCAGCTCGTTGGCGCGTGTCGTCATCAGCTCGACGACGTCCCCCACCGCCTCGTTCAGGTCGCTCGGTTCCAGGGCGGGCTCGCGATCCTTCGAGAACGAGAGCATGTCCATGACCATGTTATAAATCCGGCCCTGGTTCTTCTCGACGATCGTCCAGCCTCGCCGAACGATCTGCTCGTCCTTTTCCTTCAAGCCCAGGTCGATGAGGTAACTTCCCCCGCGAATGCCCTGGAGGATGTTCTTGATATGGTGCGAGAGGGTCGCGATCGTCTGGCCGACCGCCGCCAACCGCTCGGCCTGAAGCTTGGCGTGGTAGAAGAGTGTGTTCTCGATCGCCAGTCCCGCCTGGTGGCCGATCGCGACCATCAGCATCAGTTGGTCCTGAGAGAATCTACCTCGGGGCGGGGTCGGGTTCCCCTCGGCGTCGAAGGGCAGGGCGGTTGGAGCCTTGGTATCGGCGTAGAGCACGCCGAGGGTCGCGTGCCTGCCCTGCAAGGGGACGCAGATCGCCTCACGAATGCCGTGGTCGACGATCGATTGAGCGGGGCCGAATCGCTTGTCGGCCGGGGCGTCGGAGGTGATCACTCCCTGGCCCTGGTTCAGGACGTGGTCGACGATCGTCCGGGAGATCGTCAGCTTCTCATCGGTCTCCGCCACCCCTTCGCGCCAGCGGACCGCCTTGGGGATGAGCGTGCCGGTCTCGTCCTTCAGCAGGACCGCGCCTCGGTCCGCTCCGATCGACTCGAAGACCAGTTCCAGGATCTGGGGCAGCAGGGCGTCGGTATCGAGGACGTGGGTGATCGCCTGGGTGGCCCGGTACATGACGGAAAGGCTGACCAACCGCTCGCGGAGCCAGCCGGCGGCGACCTCGGGGGCCTGAAGCACCCGAGACCCCTCGCCCGCCGGGATGCTTCGGAGGATGGCGGAGCGGTCGTCGGGACTGGCGGGGCCGAGCATGTTGATCCGCGAGGCGACGTCGCGCGCGGCCGCCCCGGAGGTTCCCTCGCTGAACAGCATGACCGTCTGGCCAAGCTGGAGCCGGTCGCCGGTCTGAAGCGTGGCCCGCTCGATCGGCTGGCCGTTGACGTATGTGCCGTTGGCCGACTTGAGATCGACGACGTGGTAGGTGTCGTCGACCAGCCGGACCTCGGCGTGCCGCCGAGAGACCTCCGTGTCGTGCAGGCGGATCGGGTTGGAATTCTCTCGGCCCAGTCCGGTCGGGTTCGAGGCCAGCTCGAACCGCTTACCCTGGTCGGCCCCTTGGATCACGAACAAGGAGGCCACGGGGGACTTCTCCTCTCTCCTCGATCGATTCGCCACGCCGAGAGCCCCAGGCCCACGGTCGCGCGAGGACCGGCGTCGCGGTCCAGAGCCCCACTCATCGGGCGGGTTCCTCAAGCGATCAGGCTACTCCCCCCCCGCGCGGTCGTCAACCGGCCCGTCACGCCTGTGGGGTGAACACGACCACTTCGATTCTTCGCGAGGGAGGCGAGGGAGTCACCATCGGAGCGCCCCGGGGAGCGTCGGTTCCAAATCCGACCGCCGCCACCTTGCGCGAGCCAAACCAGCCCGTCGTGCCAATCTTGTACTTCGACACCAGGTACGCCTTCACGGCCTCCGCCTGCTTTTGGGTGAGAATCTGGGCGAGCGTCTCGTCCGTCGGCAGATCGGTGAACGCCGCGATCACGATCTCGGAGGTCGGCCGCTTCACCGACTGGAACCAGGCTCCCACCGCGTCCAGGCGGACGCGACCCTTGGCCGTCAGCACCGATCGACCCGGCTCGAACAGGTCCTCCGCCCGAAGAGTCCGGCTATCCCGCTCGGAGCCGGGATGAAAAAGCAAGCTCTCACGATCGAAGAACGACCGACCGTTGAAATATCGCGAGAGGGGCCAGGTCCGTTTCAGAGCGTCCAGATTCTCTTCCAGGTCCTGGAGCGCGCCCTCCCCCTTGTCCGAGAGCGCCACGAGTTTCTGATAAGCCTCGTCCTCCATCACGAACTTGCCGAGCGAACCCTCCCCCTTGCGCACGGCCGTCGCGATCGCGTTGACCTGATCAAGACCCTCCTCCGCGGCGGACGCCACGGCGTCGATCCTGGCCAGGGACTCCGTCGCTCGCTTGAGAAGGTCGGCCATCTCGACGCTGGGCTCGCTGGCGATCAATCCCGAAGGGGGCAGGGGGGGAGCCTCGGGGGCTCCCGGCACAATCTCCAGGACCTTCGCGCCGACGACCCCCTCGGTCACGATTTTCGCCGTGGCGTCGGCCCGGACCAGGCGGCGAAGCCGCCCGTCCACCCTGAGCGCGAGCCGCACCGGCTTTCCCGGGATCGACGGCGGCATCACCTCCTCGACCACGCCGGCGTCCACCCCCTGGAGTCGAACCCGATCCCCCTCGGCCAATCCACCGACGTTGGCGAACTCGGCGCGAACTGTGAACGTCGGCTGCCAGCCCCAGCGACGCTTCGAAACTTCCACCACACCGAAACCCGCCAGACACGCCACCGCCAGGACGAACCCGACGTTCGCCAGCGCCCGCCAACGCCCGATCCGAGGTCCCATGTCTCGCCCCCCCTGTCGCCACCCGCGGCCACCGCGCATCGCATCAGAACGATTTTACCCCTGCCAACCGAACGCGGCCACCCCCGCTTGAATCCAGGGCACCATCGCCACGTTCGCCAGAAAGACCACCACCGTCGACCGAACCACCCCCCAGGTCGCCGCCCGGCCCACCGCCTCGGTCGATCGATCCGCGTTCAAACCCGTCCAGCAGCCGACCAACCCCACGAGCGCTCCAAAGACCACCGTCTTGAGCGTGGCGGGAATCACGTCCGACAGACGCAGGTAAAGGAGGGACTTTCCCCAAAACGCCGACGGGGTCAGTCCCCCCGAGACCGATTCCGCCACCATCCCCCCAAGAATCGCCGAGGCGTCCAGAATCACCGTCAGGAACGGGGCCGCCAGCGCGCAGGCCAGAACCCGGGGCGCGACGAGGGTCCGCAAGGTGGGCGCTCCCAGCACCTCCCGAGCGTCCACCTCCTCCGTCAACACCATCGAACCCAACTCGGCGGCCAAACCCGCCCCCGACCGACCCGCGAGCAAGAGCCCCGCCAGCATCGGACCGGTCTCCACGAGCACCGCCACGGCCAGGATGCTCGGCAACGTCGACTCGATCCCATAAGTGACCAGAAGCCTGCGTGTCTGCAGCCATGTCACCAGGCCCACGCTCACGCCGGCCACCGCGACGATCGGAACACTTCCCCAGGCCACTCGATCAAACTGTCGGACGACCTCACGGCCCCGACCCAGGAACGCCCGAGGCGCGGAGGCCAGGGCGCGGAAGGCGAAATCGACGAATCGGCCGAACCGCTCCAACCCGATCATCGCCGAACCGATCATCGCCAACCCTCCCAACCCAGGCGCGACCCTCCGAGGAAACGGACCGATTCTGGAATCCGTCTCGCCCCGATTTTCCGCTTGACAAGAATTGCATGCTCGCTATCATCCAATCGAAGCGACCCGGAACCGCCTGAGCGAATTCCTTCAGGGGATTCGCGAGGGCGTCCGGAAGCTTGGATGATTTCCAGCGCCTGGGACGTTGGAAATCGTCGAAGTGACGGTAAGCCAGGGGATTCGAGTCGGGATGGACGTCGGTTTCCGTCAACACGCGGCGGAGTGGCGGAACGACGGTGATGCAAAAAAGTGATTCGTAACCAAAGACGACGGACTCTCGCCGAAAAGTGTTTGCGATCCTCCGTCGACTCGGTAGAATCTTCAACCTGTTGAGGGATTTGTTCCGATCGCAATCGTGTCCAAATCGAGTTCTCGTTCGAGTTCTCGATCGAAGCGCCAAAAAATGATCGGTTTCGGCGAATCAGACTCGTCGGTTTTGTTTTGGTCGGGATTCTTTCCTGATCCAACACATGAAGGCGAGAAAAAGGAACTGCCTGCCGAAACGATCGGGTATATTTGCCCATGAGGAGTGTTTCCCATGCGGAGGAGTTTCAGCGGTCTTGGGGTTCTCGCCTTGGCTGTCGCTTTGTGTCAGGCGGTTCCAGGGCGTGCGCTCGCCGTAGAATTTCAGACTCCGACGCAGACCTTGACCATCCCTCTGACGCAGACGGACTGGGGTCCGTCGTCGTCAGCCCTGGCGGGGCTTAATCCCTTCCAGATTCAGAAGTTCAACGCGGCCACCTACAATTCGGGCGGACTGATCGCCCAGTTGACGGGCGTGCAGCTATCGTTGGACTATCAGTTCAACAACACGATTTCGATGCGTTTCGATAACGTGTCGACGATCACGGTGAACGCGTCGGGCAAGATGGATCTGACCCTCCCTGACAATACGACGAAGCTCATCACGTCGCCGACCTTCACCAATAGCAGCGTTCTCACGTCGACTCCCGCGGACGTCTTCTCGAAGTTCGTGACCCTCCCCACCCAGACGTTCACCGGGACGAATTCGTCGAGCATCCTGACCGGCGACCCGCGACTGGCCTCGTTCAACGGAACGGGCACGATCGGGCTTCCGGTCTTCGCCTCGGCGCTGTCGACCTTTTCGACGACGTCGGGCAACGGGTTCGGCAGTTCGGTGACACTCGCGACGGCCACCATCCGCCTGCGATACAGTTACATGCTGGTGCCCGAACCGGCGTCCTTCGCGCTGATGGGGCTTGGCTTGGTTGGGTTGTTGGTCGCGGCGCGGGGCCGGACTCGCGTTCGCGTCTCGAACTGCCGATAAGACTGAAGTGTCTTCCTACCCGATGATCGTTTTGGTTCGCTTCCGAATGGGTGTCGTCCGATGAGGACGCACCCCGCCTTCTCACCTTTCGATCGACACCCTGGTTTCCGGGTCTGACTTCCGTCTCAGGCGGGATGATTCCGCCTTTTCCGTTCGCGAGGAGCCGTTCCGACGCGAGGCTTTCCCAGAGCACGCGGGAACGGGGTGTGTGGTCGAAAGACCCACATCGGGAGGAGGGATTCGACGACGCCCTGGCCGGATCGCCGGGGTGCCCTGACTCGCTGCGCGTTCGGTCCTCACGGGAGCAGGATGATTCCGTGAATGATCATCGGACCGCCGGTTTGAGGTACGTCTCCTCGACCGCTCGGCGGAACGGTCGTTTATTCAACGGGCGCCCGCCCGGTCACCCGAATACCAAAGGTTGCTGAAATGCGTGCACTAGGTTGGATCACGGTCGCCCGACGTCTGTTACCGGCGACCTGGCTGCGGCGAACCGGGACTCGGAGCGCTCCCGCCAAAAGGAACACGCGTCCGGCGGTCGAGACCCTGGAGTCGATCGACTTGTTGAGTCGCGCGGGGCTGGGATTTCCCGCGTTCCGGCCCGTCATGGCCCCCGCGCTGACCTCCACGATCACGCCGACCACGACCCAGGCCAAAGGGATCTCGGCGCTGACGTCGACCCAGTCGACCGCCGCCCAGTCCGCGGTCGTGCCGCAGACGTTGACCAATTTCAACCTTCCCTTCGCGCCAGACCTCGACCTGTTCGACACGTCGCTGGGTGAGCTCATCTCGGTCAAGCTGACGGCCAACGCCTCGTTGACCAGTCA
>JBFWRA010000273.1:0-6025 GCA_050249155.1 Isosphaeraceae bacterium
GACGCGCAGGCGAACAGGACGAGGGCGAGGCGGGGAAACGAAGGGGTCATGCGGAGGGTATCCCGAAAAGCCAAGCGAAAACCCAGGCACGTCGTGGAGGGATCGCGGGTGGGGTCATCGAACGAAACCAACCCATGGTAGTCCGCGCGCGTCGACGTCGCTACGGATCAAGGGCCCGCCGTCGAAGCCGCTCCAGGCGTTCCTCGGGCGTCACGATCGCGCCGACCCAACGGCCGGGACGGTCGGCGGCGTGGAAATCCGACCCGGCGACCGGCACAAGGTCCAACGCGTCGGCCCAGGCTCGCCAGCGGAGGCCCAGCCGGCGGTTGATGCCGGGGCCTTGCACCTCGATCGCCCCGAGACCCCCTTCCGTCAGGGTTCTCAGCGTCTCCAGTCGAAGATCGAACGGCGGGTGCGCCAGCGCCGCGACTCCCCCCGCGGAGCGGGTCCGCTCGATCGCGACGCGCCAGGGGAGCAGCGGCTTGGGTACGCTCGCCGGCCCGCCGTCCCCCAGCCATCGCCGAAACGCCTCGCGAGACGTCGCCGACTGACCTGTGCGCACAAGCCATTCCGCCAGGTGGCGACGCCCGATCGTGGCGCGCGGGAAGGCCGATCGCAGCGCGTCGAGGTCGACCGAGACGCCCAGGTTTTTGAGCCGATCGCGCATCGCCTCGATCCGATCCACCCTCGCTTCGCGGAGCGCGAGGCAGGTCTGGAGGATCGTCGAATCGTCGTCGCGAAAGAAGTATCCCAGCAGATGGATCTCCCGGCACTCAAACTCGGCCGACCACTCGACGCCAGCGACCAACTCGACGCCCCAGAGTCGCGCCTCGGGCCGGGCGACCGCCAGCGCGGAAACGGTGTCGTGGTCGGTGATCGCCAGCGCCGCGATGCGGGCCCGGGCCGCCGCGACGACGACCTCGCAGGGGGAGCAGACCCCGTCGGAATGCGTCGTGTGAACGTGAAGGTCGGCCCCCACCCGAAGCGCGGGGGAGGACGTCGGTCCTGGCCGACGGGAGAACCGCGGCGCGCTCAAGCGTCGGCCGGCGGGGGAGGTTCCGTCGCGACGTCCTCGATCGGGGGTTCGGCGGGCTCGGCGGAAGGCTCGGACGCGTCGTTGGCGTCCGAGGGAACGTGGACCTGAAGGCGGTCGAGGATTCCATTGACGAATCGGCTCGATTGCGCGGTGCTATAACGCTTGGCCAGTTCCAGGGCTTCGTTGATCGCGACCTTGGTCGGAACCTCCGGGCACAGGAGCATCTCGAACGCGCCGATCCGAAGGATGTTCCGATCGATCGCCGCCATGCGGTCGATCCGCCAGTTCTCGGCCGCCTCGGAGATCAACGCGTCAATGCGCGTCTTGTGCTCGTGCACGCCCGAGACGAGCCCCTTGGTGAACTCGACCAGCGCCGCGTCACCCAGAAGCCTCCGCGCGAGGAACCGATCGACGTCGCGCGGGGTCGTCCCTGGGTTCTGCTCCAACTGGTAGAGCACCTGCAACGCGATTTCTCGGCCTCGGGATCGTCGGGTCATGGGTCGCCAAAGCCTGGGAAGTCGTCCCGGTGGGGGGGGTGCGGAGTCCCGCCCCCTCTCACAGGCTCATCATACGATAACGCCGGCAGGTCCGGAAAGGTCAGCCGTGTTCGAGCCAGAGCCGGAGTCCATGCGCGACTCCCGCGCCCGAGGACAGACACGCGAAGAGGATCACGAGCCGTCCCAGCCGCGGTCGGCTCCGCGCGACGAATTCCCCGATCGTCACGACGGCCGCGACGAGGATGAACTTGAACGCCGTCATCCCCGCCACGTTCCAGCGCTCGAAGACCCACCGGGCCAGGGGGTTCGCCTCGTAGTAGCGCCCCCCCTGCCAGAGCAGGAAGTAGGTCGTCAGCAAGTCGGCCACGCTGATGACGATCAGCGCGACGGCCAGGTCGCTGATCGGGCTTTGGTCCGCGCCGGAGGTTCTCATCGATTCCCGCTCGTGTTCCAGGTGGAGATCGCTCGGATCAGGTCGACTCGCTGGCCGTGACGAGTTCCACGCCCCCGCCAATTCTTCGGAAAGCGTTCAAGGCGCGGACCAGGAAGGCGTCGAACGATGGGGTGTCGAGGTCGTCGGTGCTGACGGTGACGACGACCTCCTGCATGCCTCCAGGAAAGAACTGGACGCTCACCCGCGGTGAATCGCTGAGCACCGGGGGCGAGGCTTCGTGAAACGGCCGCAGGCCCAGCGCTTGGGCCACGTCCCGCTGGCTCAGGGCGTTTCGAGCGGTCCGGAACTTCAAGGTCAAGATCCATTCATGCCCTGTCATCGCCGTGAGGAAGACCGGGCTTCCCTTGCCTCGTCCGGCGATTTTCACCAGCGAGCGTTGGGACCAGTCCGTCGGAACGAGGAACCCATTCCCCAGTTCCTCGACGCGGTCGACGACGCGCTCCAGCACGCGCCCGTCCCAGCGGCAGGGTCGGCCGTTGCGGGCGATTCGGTCCTGGCAGTGCCAGCGACGCCCGTCGGTTTCCCAGGGGGCTTTCGCCCCGGTTCCGTTCCCCAGCGCCTTGTCGGCCTCGGCGGCCTTCCGGGCCTCCTCGATCAACGCCTTCGCGGCGGCTTTCGGGTCGAACCTGGGGCGATCGGCGTGGGGGCCCGCGGCCAGCGCGTTTTTGAGGATCGCGCCGGTGAGGCTTCGTTTCACCGTCGTGATCCGCTCGGGCGTGCCCGCGGCGACGACTTCTCCCCCCCCCTGTCCCGCCTCCGGTCCCATGTCGATCACCCAGTCGGCCGTCTTGACGACCTCCAGGTTGTGCTCGATCACGATGACGGTGTTGCCAAGGTCCGCCAGCCGGTGGATCACGTCCAGCAGCTTTCGGGTGTCGTCGAGGTGAAGCCCGGTCGTCGGCTCGTCGAGGATGTAGAGGGTCGCGCCGGTGTCGGGCCTGGCCAGCTCGGCCGCCAGCTTCACGCGTTGGGCCTCGCCGCCGGAGAGCGTGGGGGCGGACTGGCCCAGGGGAACGTACCCCAGGCCGACGTCCTGGAGCGTCTGCAAGACCTTGCGCACCTTGGGCACGCTTTGAAACAGACCCAGGGCCTCGTCCACGGTCATCGCCAGGACGTCTGAGATCGACTTGCCGCGGAACTTCACCGCGAGGGTCTCGGACTCGAACCGGCTGCCGCCGCACGCCTCGCAGGTCACCCAGACGTCGGGCAGGAAGTGCATCTCGATCCGCTTCTGACCGGCCCCTTCGCAGGCTTCGCAACGCCCCCCGGCCTGGTTGAAGCTGAAACGTCGGGGGCCGTAGCCCCGCACCTTCGCCTCGGGCAGCTTGGCGAACAGCTCGCGGATCAGGTCGAACGCTCCCGAGTACGTCACGGGGGTCGAGCTGGGCGTGCCCCCCAGCGGAGACTGGTCGACGCCGATGACCTTGTCCACGTGCTCGAACCCGTCGATCCCGTCGTGAGCGCCGGGGGTCGTCTGCGCGCGGTGCAAGTGGCGCTGGGCCGCTTTCATGAGGATATCTTCGACCAACGAACTCTTGCCCGATCCGCTCACGCCGGTGACGACCGTCACCACGCCCAGGGGAAATCGCACGTCGATATCGCGGAGGTTGTGTTGCCTGGCCCCCCGAACGACCAGCGAAGGGGTCTCGTCGGTTACTGGCCGGCGGTTCGACGGGACCGGGATGGCCGCCTTGCCGGAGAGGTATCGGCCGGTGAGCGACGCCCTGGTACCCTTGACCTTCGCGGGCGACCCGCTCGACGTGACTTGCCCGCCTCCCGAGCCGGACCCCGGGCCGAAATCTATCAGGTGGTCGGCCGCCTCGATCACCTCGCGGTCGTGCTCGACCAGGACGAGGGTGTTGCCCAGGTCGCGCAACCGCCTCAACGCGGCCAGGAGCCGGGCGTTGTCCCTGGGGTGCAGGCCGATGGTCGGCTCGTCCAGGACGTAGAGCACACCCGTCAGGCCGCTGCCGATCTGACTGGCCAGACGGATCCGCTGGCTCTCACCGCCGGAGAGGGTCGGGGTTCCGCGGGCCAGGGTCAAGTAATCGAGCCCGACGTCGACCAGGAACTTCAGGCGATCGCGGACCTCTCGGACGAGGTCGCCAGCGATGTGTTTCTCGTCGCCGGTCAGCTTCAACCCCTTGAAGAACTGGTAGGCCCTGCCCAGCGGCCAGTGGCCGACCTGGTCGAGCGTGAAGTCGTGGAATCGGACCGCCGCGGCGTCGTCGCGGAGCCGGCCTCCCATGCAGGCGGCGCAGGGCACGTCGTCGACCATTCCCGAGAGCTTGAACCGATAGACGAACGAAACCCGCGCGGCCTCCTCGATCGCGGGGAACAGCCCTTTATATCGGAACGAGAAACCAGGACCGAGCTTGGAATCCGGCACGGCGTGCCAGACCTCGCCCGTGCCGTGGAGGATCGCCCGGCGAAACCGGCCTTCGAGGTCGTCGAACGGCGTGTCCAGGTCGATCCCTTGCGCCCTCGCCATCGCGTCGATCATCCTGGCGAACGCGGGGTTGGCGTCGAACCTCGGCCAGACGGCCACGGCCCCCTGGCGGATCGACTTCTTGCCGTCGGGGATCAGGATCGCCGGGTTGGCTCCGTGCTGGGTGCCAAGCCCTTCGCAGACCGGGCACCAGCCCAGCGGGCTATTGAACGAGAAATTGTGAGGCGAGAGTTCCTCGAAGCTCCGGCCACAGCCGTCGCACGCCCTGTGCTGGCTGAAGCGCTGGACCGGCCAGTTCGGCTCGTCGGCCTCGTCGCCGACGCTGGCGACGTGGATCACCCCTTTGCCCAGGTCGAGCGCGGCCTCGACCGAGTCGGCCAGTCGCGATCGGGTCGAGCGTCGGACGATCGCGCGGTCGACGACCACTTCGACCCGGTGCTTGCGGCGGCGACTGAGTTTCGGCGGCTGGTCGAGGCTGACGGTCTTTCCGTCGACCCGGGCGCGGGTGAACCCCGAGGCGCGGAGATCGTCCCAGAGCGCCTCGTAGGGCTCACCGTCGCGGCGCTCGACGGGGGCCATCACGTACGCCTTGGTCCCTTCGGGAAGGTGCAGGATCTTCTCGACGATCTCGTCGGCCGTCTGCGTTCCGATCTTCAGACCGCAGGACGGGCAATGAGGTTGCCCCAGCCTGGCGAACAGAATGCGCAAGTAATCGTGGATCTCGGTGACGGTGCCGACGGTCGATCTGGGACTCTTCGAGGTCGTCTTCTGTTCGATGCTCACCGCGGGAGAGAGACCGCTGATCCGCTCGACCTTCGGCTTTTGCAAGGGGGCGAGGAACTGCCTGGCGTACGAGCCCAGACTCTCGACGTAGCGCCGCTGCCCCTCGGCGTAGAGGGTGTCGATCGCCAGGGAGCTCTTGCCGGAGCCGCTGGGCCCGCTGCAAACGGTCATCTTGTGGCGCGGGACGTCGACGTCGATGCCTTTGAGGTTGTGCTGTCGGGCCCCTCGAACGGCGATCGCCTCCAGCCCTTCCTCGGAGGACTTCCGACGGCCGGGTTTCCGGCCCCTGGCCTGGGTCTTGCCTGTGGCCTGTTCTCGGAGCGGTCGGGGCCCGTCCAGCACGCGCCTCAGCGCCGCCCCAGTGTGGCTGGCCGGGGTGTTGGCGATTCGCTCCGGGGTGCCGGCGGCGATCACCAGGCCCCCGCCCTGGCCTCCCTCGGGGCCCAGGTCGATCACCCAGTCGGCCGTCTTCACCACGTCGAGGTTATGCTCGATCACCACGACCGAGTTCCCCAGCGCGGTGAACCCGTGGAGCACCTCCAGCAGTTTGCGGACGTCCTCGAAGTGCAGGCCGGTCGTCGGCTCATCCAGAAGATAGAGTGTCCGGCCGGTCCCCTTGCGGACCAGTTCCCTGGCCAGCTTGATCCGTTGCGCCTCGCCGCCGGAAAGCGTCGGCGACGGCTGCCCGAGCTTGACGTAATCCAGCCCCACGTCGTGCAGCGTCTGAAGCATGCCGGCGATCCTCGGCACGTTCGCGAAGTGCTCCAGCGCCTCTTGCACGTCCATCTCCAGGACGTCGCTGATGC
>JBFWRA010000274.1:0-6022 GCA_050249155.1 Isosphaeraceae bacterium
GATCGCCGCCGGCCTGCTCGGCGAGTACTTCGTGGCCGCCGAGGTCGTCTTCATCGCGCTGGTCGGCGAATGCCTGGAGGCCCTCACCTTCGAGCGCGCCCGGCGTGCCATTCAGAAACTACTGGAGTTTCGCCCGAGGACCGCGAGGGTGCTTCGCGATGGCGAGGAGGTCGAGATTCCCGCCGATACCCTCGTGACTGGTGACGTGCTGATCGTTCGCCCCGGAGAGCGAATCGCCGCCGACGGGACCGTTCGCGCCGGGCGTTCAGCCGTCGATCAATCCATTCTGACCGGCGAGTCCCTCCCCATCGACAAGGGGGAGGGAGACCCAGTCTTCACCGGGACGTTCAACCAGTTCGGCCGCCTCGAATTCATCGCCGAGAAGGTCGGGGCCGCGACGACGCTGGGCCAGGTCATCACCCTGCTCGCCGAGGCTCAGAAGAATCGATCTCCCCTGGAACGAACCGCCGACCGTTACGCGCGAAACTTCCTTCCCGCCGTTCTGATCGCCGCGGCGGTCGTGCTCGTGGGCACCAACGCCGCGGGCCTCTGGGGCTGGTGGAGCGGCGGGGTCTCGCCTCGACTCGACCTGATGCCCGCGCTCGCCGTGCTGGTGGTCGCCTGTCCCTGCGCGTTGATCCTGGCGACCCCCGCGGCGGTCCTCGCCGCCACCGCGAGACTGGCCAGGCGCGGAGTGCTGGTCAAGGGAGGAGCGGCGCTGGAGCGGCTCGCCGTGGTCGACGCGCTCGCGTTCGACAAGACCGGCACGCTGACCGAGGGGCGTCCTGAAATCGGCGAAATCCAGACGTTTGAAGGTTGGGATGAATCCGAGGTCCTGCGGCTCGCCGCGACCGCCGAGCGGCCCAGTGAACATCCCCTGGCGAGGTTGTTGGTCACCACCGCCGAACGACGATCGATTCCACTGTCGAGCGTCGAGGACTTCGAGGCGCATCCCGGGACCGGCGTTTCCGCCACGCTGCGCGAGGGCGACGCGACGCGACGCATCCTGGTGGGAAACCTGCGATTGGTCCGCGAGGCCGGCGTCGAGACGGAAAGCGAGGTCGAGGCGGCCGTCCAGGCGCTGGACCTCGCCGGTCAGACGGCCCTGATCGTGGCGCTGGACGGCCGGGTCGTCGGCGCGATCGGCGCTCGGGATCGCGTCCGCCGCGAGGCCCACGACGTGATCCACGACCTGAAACATCTTGGCTTGAAGGATATCACGATCCTGACGGGCGATCGGCCCGCGCCCGCGAAGGCCGTCGCCAGGAAAGTCCACGTCAAGCAAGTCGAGGCCGAGCTCTCACCCGCGGGGAAGGCGGATTGGGTCCGCAAGCGCCGTGAGGAAGGCCGTGTCGTGGCCATGATCGGCGACGGGGTCAACGACGCCCCCGCGCTGGCCACGGCGGACGTCGGCCTGGCGATCGGCGGCGTCGGGGCCGACGTCGCCGCGGAGGCGGGCTCGATCGTCCTGATGGGCGATCCGCTGGAGGCGTTGCCGGAAGCCGTCACACTGTCCCGCCGGACGGTGCGCGTGATCCGTCAAAACATCGTGTTCTTCGCCTTCGGCCTGAACGCCCTGGCAATCGTCCTGGCGGGTTTGCGAGTGATGGGGCCGGTGGTCGCGGCCATCGTCCATCAGGTCGGCTCGCTGCTCGTGCTGCTCAACGCCATCCGCCTGCTCGGCTTTGAACGCTGGGGAAGCCTGGCCCCGGTCGTCGGCTTTCAAAGAGCGATCCTGTACTGCCGGTCGTGCCGCCCCTCGTCGGGGTTCGACTGGCTCTGGAAGCACCGGTTGGGGTTCGCCCGCGGGGTGATCGGAACCGCGTTGATCGCCTACGCGGCCTCCGGCCTCACGATCGTCTCGCCGGGCGAGGTCGGCGTCCTTCAACGCTGGGGACGGTATCGCCCCCCCCTGTTGCCGCCAGGGCTCCACCTGCGATGGCCGGCCCCCGTCGAGGTCGTCACCAAGGTCCAACCCGATTTGATCCGACTGGCTCGGCTGGGAACGACCGTCGGTTCCTCGACGTCGACGACCGGCCCCATCGCCTGGGGAGCCTCGCACGGTTCGGGGAGGGACGAATCCTCCCTCTTCCTGACTGGCGACGAGAACCTCGTGGAGCTCTCGGCCGTGGTCGAGTACCGCCTGACCGAACGCGGCGTGGCCACGCTCCTTTTCGGCGTGGTTTCCGTGGACGACTGCCTGCGGGCGGCCACCGAGGGGGTGTTTCGCGAGTCCGTCGGCCTGGCGACGCTCGACGACGTCCTGGCGACTCGTCGGAGCGACTTCGAGGCCGAGGCCGAGGCTCGGCTCAAACGTCGGCTGGCATCCAACGGACTGGACGTTTTGATCGAGCGGGTCCGGGTCATCGACGCCCATCCGCCCCGGGAGGTCGTACCCGCCTATCGCGACGTGTCGGCGGCGGTCTCCGACGCCACACGATATCGCAACGAGGCGGCAAGCTACGCGACGGCCCTGCGACTCTCCGCCAAGGCGGAGGCTCAGGCCCGTCGCGACGCGGCCGCCGCCCTTTCCGCACAACGGAAAGCACGCGCCGAGGGAGATCGCCAGGCCTTTGTGGCGCGGGCCTCGGCGAGAGCCCGCCACCCCGAGTTGACCGAGTTTCGGCTGCTTTTCGACACGCTCGGCACGGCCTTCGCCGGACGCCCGAAGCTGATCCTCGATTCCAGGGCGGGCGGTCGGCGGCACCTCTGGCTGGCCGATCCCGAACGCTTCGGAGTTCCCAACGCGGTTCTAGAGCCGGCCGCCGCGCCCCTCGTCGACGTCGAGCCGGAAGATTGACCCGACCCCTTGCGACCGAACGAGCCGAACATGTTGCGACGCCTCGTACCGTGGACGCTGACGACTCTGGCCGTGATCGCCGCCTGGCGAACCGCCCTGATCGTCGACCAGACCGAGTCGGCCTACGTCACCGAGTTTGGCAGGCCGGTCCGCCTCATCGAGGAGCCCGGACTCCACGCCAAGTGGCCCTGGCAAAGCGCCCGGGCCTTCGACCGTCGCCTGATTCTGGACGCGCCTCCCTCTCGCGAAATGCTCACCAGGGATAAGAAAAACCTGGAGGTCGCCTGGTCGTCGTCCTGGAAGATCGCCGACGTCGATCGATTTCTGCGATCCGTCCGGACCCCGGAGGACGCCTCGGCCAGACTCGAGGACATGGCCGCCTCGCTCCTCGCGGCCGAGTTGGTTCGCCACGACCTGTCCGACCTTGTGAAGGTGGGCGGCGGTTCAAATCTAGAAACCTTGATGGACGAGGTCACACGGCGGATCGCGGATCAGGCCGTCCGGGAGTTCGGCCTTCAGGTCGTGGACGTCCGCCTCCGCCGATTGAACTACCCCGAGGACGTCCGGCCCGCCGTCTTCGAGCAGATCCGCAGCGAACGTCAGCGAGTCGCCGCCGCGACCAGAGCCGAGGGGGAAAGCCTCGCCCGAACGATCCGCAGCGGGGCCGACCTGGAACGCACCCGGACTCTCGCCGAGGCCGACGCCGACGCCGCCAGGGTGATCGGCGAGGGAGAAGCCGCCGCCGCCAGGATCGCGAACGAGGCGCATTGCGTCGACCCGGTCTTCTATCAGTTCCTCAAGACCCTGGAGACCTATCGATCCGCCCTCGACACGAAGACCACGCTGGTCCTCTCGGCGGAGAGCCCATTCCTGAAACTGCTCACGCAGGGAGTCCCCGACGCGGGGCCGTCCCCTCGCATTCCCATCGCGGGGGGTCAGCCATGAAGATCCGTCGATGGACGCTCGGTCTGATCGGGGCGGGGATGATCGCCTACGGATCGTCGGGCCTGATCGTCGTGCGGCAGGATGAGATCGGCGTGGTCCGCCGCCTGGGCGCGGTGACCGCCGAGCCTTACGAACCTGGACTTCATCTGGGGCTGCCCTGGGGCCTGGAACGGGTCGATCGGGTCAAGGTGGATCAGGCCAGGACCTTCGCGGTCGGGGCCCGGGACGCCCAGGCCCCCCCCCTCTCGACGGCGCCAAACCCCTCGACCGACGACTTCCTGACGGGGGACCTGAACCTCGTCTCGGCCCAGGCCGTGGTTCAGTTCCGCATCAAGAATCGAACACGTGCGCCTATAGATTATCTGTTTCAGTCACGATCCTCCGACGCGGCCCTGGCCGACCTGGCCGAAGGGGCGCTCGCGACGGCGCTCGCGGGGCGTTCCATCGACGACGTCCTGACGACCGGACGAGCCGACGTCGCCGATCGATTGCGGCGTACCCTCCAGGAACAGGCGGACGCCCAGAACCTGGGGGTGACGATCGTCGCCGTCCGACTGGGTCGAGTCGCCCCGCCCGACGCGGTCGCCCCGGCCTTCGCCGACGCCGCGCGAGCCAAAAGCGACAAGCGACAAGCGATGACTCGCGCCGAGGAGTACCGCGACCGCAACCTGGCCGAGGCCCGGGGGCTAGCCAGGGAAACGGTTGACCGCGCCCAGGGCCGACACGAGGAACTCGTTCAGTCCGCCAAAGGCGCGGCCGATCGCTTCGCCAAGCTGCTGGCCGAGGTCCAGAAGAACCCGATGGCCGCCCGACGCCGGCTCTACCTCGACGCCCTCGCGGAACTCCTGCCCCGATTCGCGCGCAAGGTCGTCGTTCCCGCGGGACGCGACGTGGATCTGACCCTGTTCGCCGAGGAACCCGTCCCGACGACCGAGCCTTAGCCTTGAACGAGACCCAAGGAGCCCCCGCGACGATGAGACGCCTCCTGGCCGCATTGATCACCCTCGGCCTGATGGCTCTGCTCGTCTGGTCGGGTTCTCGTCGCGTACCGGAGGACTCGTCCCAGGCGGCCGTGTCGACTCCCGTTCCTTCCCCCGCGATCGTGAATGAGACCCATCCCGCCGAGGCCCGGATTCAAGCTCTGCTTGAAAGCGCCCGGATCGGCGACGTTTCCGCGTATCTGGACGCGTTTTCGGGTCCACTCCGCGAACGACTCGAGCGTCAGGTCACCGAGCGTGGAAAGGACGCCTTCGCCGAGGAACTTCGCCAGGCGTCGACCGCCCGCAAGAGCCACGCGACGTTCGCGGCCGAGGAGGAGGGCCCCGCCGACGCGCTCGTCACCGTCGAGGCCGTCTACCCCGATCGCAACGAACGACAGACCTATCGCCTCGAACGCGCTGGTCCGGAAGCGGTCTGGAGAGTCACCGACGTCGCCCGGATTCGAAGCGTCACTCCGTCCGCGAAGTTCGGCGCGCCGGCGACGTATCAGGCCCCGGAAGCCGTCCCGGTGCCCCGGGCCGGGCTGACCATCGAAACGGGTGAGGATTCACTCCCCTGAAGCTTCTCCAGGAGTTCCGCCATGACGATTCGCCAATCTGTGACGGTCGCCTTCTCCCTCGCCACCGTGGTGGGCGTCACCGCGGCGCTCGCCCAGAAGCCAATCGAGCCGACGGAATCGCGCCGAGGCAAGCCAGGCGCGCGGGCATTGAACGACGGGCAACGCACGATTCGCCTGACTCTCGGCGTGGGGGACGGTTCGTCGAATCCCTGGAGCGGACGGGTCACGCTCTCGGAGGGAAGTCTGGTGGCCGTGGAGGGTCAACGCTTCCGCGAAGGGGACGCCACCGTCGGCGACGACGGTTGGAAGGCCCGCAGCCTCCCCATCCGCAAGGCCGCCGCCAAGAAGGCCGCCGCCAAGAAGGCCTCGACCGCGCCCACGACGGGACCGGGAACCGTCGGCGCCATGATCACCCCCACGATCGTCGACGTCACGGTCCTGGCGCCGACGTCCGCGACGCTCCGCGTCACCACCGAACAAGGGGACTTCGACGTCCCTCTAAACGACACGATCGACGGCAAACCCCTCTCGCGACTGAACGGCAGGGTCTCCGCTCAGCTCATCCCGACCGCGGTGCCCCTGGTGGCCGACACGACCGACGACGACTTCCCCTCGGCCGTCCTCGGGTCGGACGGCTCGGCATGGGTCGTGTATGTGGCGCATACTCCGTTCGGACCCGACGCGCTCTCCGCGTTCGAGGAACGCCCGAGGGATTTCTC
>JBFWRA010000275.1:0-6015 GCA_050249155.1 Isosphaeraceae bacterium
CGCTGGAGTCGATAGTTATAGATATTACATACATAGATATTTTACATAAAATGAAGACCATATCCACATTGACCGGGCGGCCGGTCAGGGGCTCGGGGTTGACACGGACGTCCCTCGGCGAAATCCTGAGCGGAGCGGCCCTTGGGCTCGCGAACACTGGGGAGGGCGCTCATGGCCAACGGTCGTGTGAAGGTCGGGATCATCGGATCGCGGTTCCAGGCGGAATGCCACGCCGAGTCGTTTCGGATGGTGGCCGACGAGGCGGAGGTCGTGGCCATCGCGTCGCCGACTCCAGGAAACGCCCAGCGCCTCGCGACTCGGTACGGTATTCCTCGGGTGTTCACCGACTATCGGGAGATGCTGGCCGAGCCCGACGTCGAGCTGGTCACGATCACCGCGCCCAACGACCTGCACGCCGCGATGACCATCGAGGCGGCGCGCGCCGGCAAACACGTCCTCTGCGAGAAGCCCCTGTGCATGACGCTCGAGGAGGCCGACGCCATGATCGACGCCTGTCGATCGCGGGGAGTTCTCCTGCTCTACGCCGAGGAGCTTTTCTTCACACCGAAATATGTGAAGGCCAAACAGATGGCCGACGAGGGGGCCTTTGGAAAGGTCTACCTGGTCAAGCAGCTCGAAAAGCATTTCGGCCCACACTCCCCCTGGTTCTGGGACGTGGATCGGTCCGGGGGCGGGGCCCTGATGGACCTGGGATGCCACGGGATCGCCTTCTGCCACTGGTTCCTGGGCAAACCGAAGGTCAAAAGCGTGCTCTGCCACCTCGCCACGCACGTCCACGGCGACAAGACCCGGGGAGACGACGACGCCCTTTGCATCATCGATTTCGAGGGCGGGGCGAAGGGCCTGGTCGAGAATTCCTGGGCGCGTCGCGGGGGCATGGAGGACCGGGTCGAGATTTACGGCGAGGGAGGCGTTACGTATGCGAATCTACACATGGGTAACGCCCTGCCGACCTATAGCGAGTACGGCTACGGCTACGCCGTGGAGAAGGCCCCCACCACCAAGGGATGGTCCTGGCCGGTGTTCGAGGAGTTCTGGAATTACGGGTTTCCCCAGGAGATGCGGCACTTCTGCCGTTGCGTCCGCGGTAAGGAGACCCCCCAGTCCACCGGTGAGGACGGCAGGGTCGTGATGGAGGTCCTCCACGCCGCGTACCGATCGGCGGGGATCGGGGCTCGGGTGGATCTGCCCTACCGGCCCGAGAAGGGCACGCGCCCCATCGACTTGTGGCGACCCGCCAGGCCCGTCCCCTGAGTCCTTACCACGGTCGTCCTCTCGTGATAGACTGCCGCCGATCCGAACTCCCCAATCGAAGGAGACCCTGGACATGTCCCTGACCGTTCCCACGATCGTTGGCGCGGGTGCCCTGGCGATCGCGCTGGCCGCGCTCGCCCCGTTCTCGACCGCCTCGGCTGGTGCCGCGGATGCGCCCAGGCGCGCCCGCGTGTACGTCGGCACGTACACCAACACGGGTAGCAAGGGAATTTATCGATTCGACCTGGACCTGACGACGGGCGAACCGTCCGGTGTGACCCTGGCGGCCGAGTCGACCAGTCCTTCCTTCCTCGCGATCGACCCAGGTCGGAAGTTCCTCTACGCGGTGGGCGAGGTCGACAAGGTCGGGGGCAAACCCGGCGGGGGCGTCAGCGCCTTCGCCATCGACCCGGCCACGGGGGCGCTCTCGGCGCTGAATCAGCAGTCGTCCGTCGGGGCGGGTCCTTGCCACATCATCGTGGATAAGCAAGGCCGAAACGTGCTGGTGGCCAACTACGGCGGTGGGAGCACGGCGGTTCTGCCAATCCTCGAAGGGGGCAAGGTCGGCGAGGCCTCGGCGTTCGTCCAGCACACTGGCTCCAGCGTGAATCCCCAGCGCCAGAAGGAGCCGCACGCGCACTCGGTCAACCTCGACCCCGCGGGCAAGTTCGCGTTCGTCGCGGACCTGGGACTCGATAAAGTGCTCATTTATCAGTTCGACTCGGCCCAGGGACGGATCACGGCGAATCAACCCAGCGCCGCGTCCGTCGCGCCGGGCGCGGGGCCCCGACACTTCGACTTCCATCCCAACGGAAAGTTCGCCTATGTGATCAATGAATTGAATTCCACCGTGACCGCGTTCGCCTATGACGCGGAGCGTGGGGCCCTTCGTCCGATCGACACGAAGTCGACGCTTCCCGAGGGCTTTCAAGGGACGAATTACCCCGCCGACGTCCACGTCCATCCCAACGGCCGATTCCTTTACGGATCCAATCGTGGACACGATAGCATCGCGTCGTTCACCGTCGACCCCGAGACCGGCGCGCTGAGCCCGACCGGCCATCAGGGGGAAGGGATCAAGAATCCGAGGAATTTCGGCGTCGCGCCCTGCGGCCAGTTCGTGCTCGTGGCCAATCAGGACGCCGATTCGATCCTCGTCTTCGCCGTGGACCCGGCGACCGGCGCGCTTTCGCCCACGGGCAAGGGGGTGAAGGTTCCCCGACCGGTTTGCGTCCAGTTCGTCCCGATCGAAACGGACTGACGGATCGGGTCGCTCGTCATGGATCCAGGACCGTCACCTCGGCCCATTCGAGCTTCCGCAGGGGTTCGAGAACGACCGCCGCGTCGGCCACGACGACGGTAACCATCGCGTCGGGGTTGATCAACCGATCGGCGGCCTCGCGAAGGGACTGGACCGTCACCGCCGCGAGGCGTTCCTCGAGTCGAGAGTGATGGTCGCTGGGTAGCCCGTGGAGGAACAGAGTGGCGAACCGACTGACCAGAGCCGAGGGGGTCTCGAAGTGTCGGGCCTGGCCTTCGACGAGGGCGCGCCGGGCGTCGTCGAGTTCCGCCTGGGTCGGGGGGCGATCCTCACGGATCGCCTGGATTTCTCGGCGAAGCTCGTCCAGGGCCTCAGCTAGTCGATCCGCCTGCAAGGCCGCGGAGACGTGGAACGGACCCGCCTCGCGGCGAAAGTCAAAGTGGCTGTGGATGCCATAGGTCAACCCTTTTTCCTCACGAAGCCTCGCGTTGAGCCGCGAGTTGAACTGACCGCCCAGCACGTGGTTCAGGACGTGCGCGTCGTTGAAATCCGGGTCGAGCCTTCGGATGCCGACGTGTCCGGCGCGGACGGCCGCCTGGACCGAGCCTGGCCGATCGATCAGGAGAATGCGAGGGCGGTCATGGCGATGGGGTCGCGGAAGCGATGGCCGGGTGGCGTTCGGCCCGGCCCATCCGTCCAGTCGTGACTCGAGCGTCAGGGCCAGGGCGTCGGGATCGACGTCGCCCGCGATCACCCAGGCCGCCCCTCTCGGTCCATGGTGGGTCTGGTGGAACTGAATCAGGTCGTCCCGAGTCAACCTGCTCACGTCGGCCTCGTCGCCGCTGAGGGGTTGACGATAGGGATGACCCGGCGGGTAAAGCGCGGCCAGGAGACCCCGCGAGGCGCGGACCTCGGCGACGTCGCGTTCGGCCTGGAGCCCCGCGAGCGCCTGGCCACGAATTCGTGACCATTCCGAGTCGGGAAACGTCGGGTTCAGAAGGACGTCCATCGCCAGGTCGAGGACCGACTCAAGGCGAGGCGCGAGGCAATGGACGCTGACGTAGGAACCGTCCCAGCCGCCGCTGGTCGAGAGCGAGGCTCCCATTCCCTCGACCTCCTCGGCGATCCGCCGCGAGGTCCGGGTCCTGGTTCCCTCGTCCATCATCGCCGCGGTGAGCTGGGCGAGACCCGACTGCTCCCTGTTCTGGTTCCCCGCTCCTCCGTCGAGGACCAGCGTGGCGGAGACGACCGGCAACCCCCGCCTGGGGATCACCCAGAGCGGCAGTCCCCCGGGGAGGGTCAACGTCACGGGGGTCGGTGGCGCGAATCGGGGCGAGGGACCACGAGCCGGGGCCTGGGATCGGTCGAGGGTCGGGCGCGTCGCCTGGCCTGACGGTTTGCGACCCACCACGGTGAGTCCGACCCTCGGCCGGCCGTCGAGATACCGCGCCGCCGACTCCTGGACGTCCTCGCCCGTCACATTCTCGTAGCGAAGGAAGTCCGTCGTGATCCGGCTCGGATCGCCACAATAGACGTTATACGCGTTGAGCCGGTCGGCCACTCCACCAAAGCCGCCGATCGACTCCAGCGCGAAGAAGAAGCCCGAGAGCCGACCGTTCTTGACCTTGTCGAGTTCCTCGGGAGTGACTCCCTCGCGGGCGATCGCGGCGATCTCGGTCTCGATCAACTCGGTCGCCGCCTCGGGGGTCCGTCCAGGCCGAAGCGTGGTCTGCAGACCGAACGCGCCCCCAAGTTCCCTGGCGGATTGAAACGCGCTGACGTCCTGCGAAAGCTCACGCTCCACCACGAGCTTCTGGTAGAGTCGGCTGGTCTTGCCGCGCCCCAGGACGTCGGCCAGAAGCGCCAGCCCGGCGTCGTGGGGGTGAAAGATCGGCACGGTTGGCCAATTCAGATAAACGCGATCGAGTTCGACCCGGTCATAGACCCTGAGATCCTCGGAACGGTCCAGCCCCGCGGCGGGCACGCGAGGTCGTCCCGCCCTCGCGCCTCCGGGAATCGCTCCGAAATAGCGGTCGGCCAGTTCGAAGGCACGGTCCTCCTCAATGTCGCCGACAAGGCAGAGGCTGGCGTTGGCGGGCACGTAGAACCGTCGGAAGAACGCCTCGACGTCCTCCCTGGTGGCCTCCTCCACGTCCTCCATCACACCGATCGTCATCCAGCTATACGGATGGCCGGCGGGGTAAAGAGCCTCGGCCAGCCTTTGCCAGACCATGCCATAGGGCCGGTTCGCGTAATTTTGCCGATACTCGTTCTTGACGACGTCCTTCTGGATGCGAAGCTTCCGCTCGTCCAGGGCGGGGATCAAATATCCCATCCGGTCCGACTCCATCGCCAGGGCGAGCTCGACGTGCGAGGTCGGCGTGTCGACGAAGTAATTCGTCCTGTCGGACGACGTCGAACCGTTGACCGCCGCCCCGACGCGCTGCAACGGTTTGAAGAAGTCGCCCGGGAAATGCTGGGACCCCTCGAACATCAAGTGCTCGAAGAGATGGGCGAATCCCCGCTGCCGACGCTCCTCGTTCTTCGAGCCGACGTGATACCAGAGGTTCACCGCCACGATGGGAAGCCTGGGCTCGCGGCGGACGATCACGTCCAGCCCATTTTCCAACGTCGTTTTGGCGTGGTGAAAATCGGGAAGGCGGAGCAGATTGGTCATGATTGGCGAAAAAACGAGGGAAGGGTCGGGCTCCTGACAAGTCACAAGCCCACGATACCGAAAGTAAGAGGAGGTGCCTATCGGACGGACAGGTCCGTCGGCGTCCCTCCATCATGATTTTCAGAACGAGTCGGGAATTCCTCGATCATTTCGGTCAGGGCATGACATTCCGCGAAGGCCCGGGGTATCATGAGAGTACCGTTGGCGCGGCGTGCATCGGGAGGGACGCGCGATGACCGCGTCTCCCTGGGAAGCGGACGACTCCGCCGCAGGGGCCCCTCACCGGCACGTTCTGGCATGAGGAACGCCCCCGGTCAGGCTCGAACCAAGGCTTGGATGTGAACTGGGACGACACCATCCTCGACGCCTCCGCCACCGACACTGGGATGAGGCGGTCGAATAACCAGGACTGCCATGCGGTGGTTCGCGCCTCGAACGCCGAGGCGTGGCGGCAGCGTGGGCATCTGTTCATGGTGGCCGACGGCATGGGGGCTCACGCCGTCGGCGAGCTCGCCAGCAAGATGGCATGCGACAACATCCCGTTCCATTACAACAGGGCCAAGGCCTCGTCTCCCACCGAGGCGATCAGCAAGGCGTACCGCGAGGTTGGCGCCCTGATCCACGGCAGGGCCTCGGCCAACCGCGAGTTCCAGGGCATGGGCACCACGTGCACCACGCTGCTGCTGCTGCGGGAGGGGGCGATCATCGCCCATGTCGGAGACTCCCGGGCCTATCGCGTCCGCCGGGGTCGGATCGACCAACTCTCGTTCGACCACAGCATGGTCTGGGAGCTGAGGAAGCG
>JBFWRA010000276.1:0-6010 GCA_050249155.1 Isosphaeraceae bacterium
TCATTGTCATTGTGAACGTGCCCGCAGTACACGGTGACGTGCCGTTCCGAGAAGGCGTCGGCCGCTTCCAGGAGCGCGTCGCCCATCGCCTTGCAGGTGAAATGCGGAAGCCAGTCGTCCCAGGAGAACCGGCCGGGGTGCGCGCAGGCCTCGCGGAACGGAGGGACGTGCGTAAGCACCAGCACATGCTGAAATCGCTCAAGCGCCAATGGAAGAACGGCGCGGAGATGATCGGCCGCCTCGTCGCCCAGGGCTTCCAGCTTGTCGCGACGAGGAGTCTCCTCAAGATCCTTGAACTCCTTAATCAGGCGATAGTCGTTCAAGATGAGCGGCGACCTCTCATAATCCCCAATGCGGCCGTCCGCCCAACCGTCATGACCGACCAGGGCGGTTCGTTCCGTGAGGGGGACGACGCCGCGATCGGGGAGCCAGAACAGGCCGCGGTGGCGACGGACCAGGGCCTGGATGGACTCCCGAACCGATTCGATCCCACCGCGGTAGAAGTCATGGTTGCCCAGCACGAAGTAGATCGGCCGTTGGATCCTGGCGGCGAGCGTTTCCAGGTGGGAGGTCACGTCGGGAGCCTCGGCGATATCGCCACCGAGCAGAACGGCCTCGGCGCGGGTCGCGACGACGTCTCGACAAAGCGATTCGATGACCTCGCTCGTCACGAAATTCAGATGAATATCGGTCAACCAGGCGAGTTTCATGGCCCTTCCGAGGCGGCTCAGAGCGACTTCAGGAACGCGACGAGATCAGCGACCTCGGAAGAATCCCAGTGAGCCCCTCGTGGGTGCTTGATTTTCAGAAAGACGTCGGTCAAATCCTCGGCCCGGCCGTCGTGCAAAAGCGGTGCGCGAAGTCCCACGCCGAGAAGGGAGGGCGGATTGAACAGTCGACGTCCCCGTTCATCCCGTAGTCCGACGTCGTACGTCTCGGGCGTCGTGTAGCTCGGGGGGGCGTGACACCGGGCGCACTTCCTCGACTCGAACACGACGCGGCCCCGCTGAACCTCGGCGGAATCGTCCGGGTTCGCCTTCGGCGTGAGCGTGCCGAGGTAGGTGGCCAGGTCGGCCACCTCGGTGTCATTTAATTCGCGGCCCCGCATGGTGGTCTCGACGGACTTGCGCACTTGATCCTCGATACGCGAGACGGAGCCGTCCCAGGCCCAGGGGCCGGTCTGGGTCACGCCCAGAAGTGACGGGATTCTCTTGGGCGCGCCATAGGAGCCGTCTCCCAGCGTATCGGCCAGGCCACCGGTCGTGTGCCCATCCGCATGACAAGTGTGGCAACTCATCCAGCGGTCGTGAGAGAGGTTGGCGTCGTAAAAAAGACGCTCCCCCCGCGCGACCGCCTCGGGAGCCGGGCGAGGGCCCAGTGCGATCGTCTGGCGACGCAGGCCGTGTGGCAGGGCGATGACCGTCACGGTGTCGTCCAGGGCGTCGACCGAGAAAACCTCCCGGCCGTCTCGGGCGAAGGCGACGGCCAGAGGTCGAGCGCCGACCCTCGTCCGGTGCCGCATATCGGTCGGGTTCAGCCCGATCGAGACCTCGCCGACTCCCGAGAGCGCCACGGCCACCCCTCCCACCTCGTCGACGGCGATCCCCGCCGGGTCCCCCGCGCCGTTGCCGAACGAGCCGAGGTCGAACGTGAGGCTTCCTTCAAGCAGTCCCTGATCGGTTTTCGCCGTTAAGAGCGACTCCACGCGGATCGTTCGCAAGTGATTGTTCAGGAGGCGGCCCCAGTGCACGTCCTCCTGGTCCGTCGTCGCCGAGGGACTCAACTCCTGATACGCCAGTAACACGGAGTCCCCTCTGGTGGACACGGCGAGCCCTCGGACGTTCTGCGCGGGGAAGGCGCGGACCGGGCCCGTCGCCCCGGTCCCCGCGTTGACGACCAGGAGCCGACCGGCGTAGGCGTCGGCCACGACCACCTGATCGGTCCCCGGCAACCAGGTCAGACAGCGCGGAGGGAACGGGAGCTCGACCACGCGGGAGATCCGCGGGCGCGTCGAATCGGGTGCTCTTTCCAGAAAGGTGAGGCCACGAGAGGCCAACGACGCGACGACGCCCCGTTCACAGTTCCGATCCCACGACATCTTCACGGGATCAAGTTTCAATGTCAAATGATCGACGACCCGGGCCTCCCGATCATCCAGCGCCACGACGATCAGCGCGTTTCCCTCGCGGTCGAGGGCCAGCCAGTGCCGACCGTCGGGCAGCGGCGTGACGTCGACGAGCCCCAGGCCCACCTGGTGCTCGACCAGGACCTCGCGTGTGGTCGTGTCGACGACCGAGAGGCTTCCCGAACGTCGATTCGCGGTGACCAGCCGATTTCCGGAGGGGCTCAACGCCAACGCCACCGGCTCGCGCGCCCGACGGGCCCCCGAGACGTCGCGAGCACCGGGGCCAGCGTCCTCTCCCAGGGTGAAGGCGTCGCGGTACGCCAGGCACAGGATCAGCGCGATCAGACTTCGACAAGCGAGACGCCGTTGTGACATGGCCCTCACGCGCTCCCAGGGTTCAGGCGAGGATTTCCTTGACGCGTTTCGCCTCTTCAACGCCGGTGAGACGCTGGTCGAGACCCTGGAATTTGAATGTGAATCGCTCGTGATCGATGCCCATGCAGTGCAGGATCGTGGCGTTGAGGTCGTTGACGTGGACCGGCTTGTCGACGACGTTATAGCTGAAGTCGTCGGTCTCGCCGTGGACGACCCCCCCCTTGACGCCTCCACCGGCCAGCCACATGCAGAAGTTGCGAGGATGGTGGTCCCTGCCGTAGTCGTCGTGGGTCAGTTTGCCCTGAGAGTAGACGGTCCTGCCGAATTCGCCTCCCCAGACCACCAGGGTCTGGTCAAGCAATCCTCGTTGTTTCAGGTCGCGGACCAGGGCGGCGGTGGCCTGGTCGGTGTCGAGGCACTGATTGGTAAGCGCCACGGGCAGGTTGCCGTGCTGGTCCCAGCCGCGATGGAGGATCTGGACCACGCGCGTGCCTCGTTCGACCAATCGACGCGCCAGCAAGGCGCTATGGGCGAAGGTGCCGGGCGTCGTGACTTCGGGCCCGTACATTTCCAGAACGTGCCTGGGTTCCTGTCGAATCTCGGTCAGCTCGGGCACGCTGGCCTGCATTCGGAACGCCATCTCATACTGGGCGATGCGGGTCATCGTTTCCGGGTCGCCAAAGCGCTCGAGGTTTTTCTGGTTGAGCTGACTCAGCGCGTCGAGCATGGCGCGGCGGTCTCCTCGCGAGACGCCGGGGGGATTCGGCAGGTAGAGCACCGGGTCACCGGTCCCTCGCAGGGCGACGCCGTTGTGCCTGGTGGGGAGAAACCCGCTGGACCACATCCGGGTGAAGAGCGCCTGACCGTTGCCAGTCTTGGGAAAGGTCGGCGTGAACACGACGAAGGAGGGCAGGTCGTCGCTCTCGCTGCCGAGTCCGTAGGAGAGCCAGGAACCGAGACTCGCCTTGCCGGAGACCTCGCTTCCGGTCATCACGAAGGTGCACGCCGGGTCGTGGTTGATCGCGTTGGTATGAACCGTCTTGATCAGCGCGAGGTCGTCGACGATCGACGCGGTATGGGGAATCACCTCGCTCACCCATGTTCCGGCGTTTCCGCGTTGGGAGAACTTGAACTTCGAAGGAGCGACCGGAAACCGCGACTGACCGCTGGTCATCGTGGTGATGCGCTGGTTGTTCCGGACGCTGTCTGGCAGTTCCTTGTCAAAGTACGCCTTCAGGCCCGGCTTGTGATCCCAGAGGTCGAGTTGCGTGGGCCCTCCGTTCATGTGAAGATAGATCAGCGCCTTCGCCTTCGGGGCGAAGTGAGGCAGTCCAGGCATGGCGGGATGGACCGAGCCCGCCTGAGCCCTGGCCGCCATGAGCCCAAGAGCGACTCCTCCCGCGCGGAGACCGACGCCCTGGAAGAACTGACGGCGATTCTGGAACTGGCCGTACTGATCGATCGGGTTCATGTGGGCGATCCTCGCGGAGCGTATGGGAGAGTGGATCAGATCAGTTGCGGTTGACCGTCTCGTCGAGGTTCAACAGCGTGTTGGCCAGGAGCGTCATCGCGGCCAGGTCGGCCTCGGGCGCGGTGGTTTTGACCGGGGACTCGCCGACGCGCAGGATCTCCTTCGCGGCGGTCGGATCTCGTTGATAACGCTCGCGAAGTCCCTCGTACTCGGAGGTCAAGATGGCGAGTTCGCCAGGCTCGGGGCGTCGCGCGAGAACCACGCGGAATCCCCAGGCGACTTGTTCCTTCAAGGTCGCTCCTCCCTCGGCCAAGATCCGCTCCGCGAAGACCCGGGCCGACTCGACGTGCTGCACGTCGTTCATCAGTTGAAGCGCCTGCAACGGGGTGTTGCTACGCTCTCGCCCCGTGCAGAACGCCTCGCGGTTCGGGGCGTCGAAGTTCGCGAGATAGGGGGGAGGGGCCGTCCTCTTGAAGAACGTGTAGAGGCTTCGCCGATAGAGTGACGATCCCTTGTCCTGAACATAGCTACGGGTGTTTGAACCCGTGTACGCGACGGGTTCCCAGATGTTCGGCGGCTGATAGGGATGGACTCCCCTACCTCCCATCGTCAAGTCGAGAAGTCCCGACACGAACAGGGCGTTGTCCCGGATCGGTTCCGCGTCGAGGCGGATGCGGGGGCCTCTGGCGTACAGGCGATTCTCGGGATCCCGTTTGACAAGTTCTGGATCGACTTTCGACGACTGTCGGAACGCGGCGGAGTTGACCATCAGCCGCAGCAAGTCTTTGACGTCCCAGCCCGATTTCTGGAATTGGATCGCGAGCCAGTCGAGCAATTCCGGATGGCTGGGGGGCTCTCCCTGAGTGCCGAAGTCGTACGCCGTTTTCACCAGACCCGTCCCGAACGCCTGCTGCCAGAAGCGATTGACGGCGACCCTGGCGGTCAGAGGGTGCTCGGGTGAGGTGAGCCAGTGGGCGAGGTCCAGCCGACTGGCGCGGTCCGACGGGGTCGCCCGTTTCAGCGGAGGAAGCGCCGCGGGGGTTCCGGGCTCGACTCGCTTCCCCGGCTTGTCGTACTGGCCTCGAACCATGATGAAGGCGTCGCGAGGCGATTCCCTGTCCCGGAAAATGTAAGAGGCGGGGACGACCGCTTCGATGCCGACCTTCTCCTGGGTCAGGGATTCGACGGTGGCCAGGAGCGGCTGGAAGGCGTCGCGGGTTTCGAGACAAACGCGTTGAACGTAATACGTTTGGAGCCGCTTCTCGGCGGCCGCGTTCCGCTTCTCACGGTTCAAGAGGGTCTTGATCTCGGCGGGAAGTTCCTTCTTCTCCGACGTCGTTCCTCCCGACTTGAGCCACGCCTGGAACGAGTGGAGCGGGTCGGCGGTCCCCTCGCTGGCGGGCTCCGCGTAATCGACCTTCCTCATCGCCTCGTCGACCGCCGTCTTCGCCTCGGTGAGTCTTTGATCAAGATCCTTGAGCTTCGCCTTTTGCTCGGGAGTGGCGAGGCGCACGGTCGGCTCGTGGAGCAGGGCGTTGCCGTCCATCGCCGAGCCCTCGGCCGAGTAGAAGAAGGCGTAGAGCTGGTAGAATTCCTCGGTCGAGATCGGGTCGAACTTATGGTCATGACAGACCGCGCAGCCCGCGGTGAGACCCATGAACGCCTCGGCCACGGTGCTGGCGCGGTCCACGGCGTAGCGGAAGTACCATTCCGCGTCGATCGAGCCCCCTTCCCCCGTGGTCACGTTGCAGCGGTTGAAACCGGTCGCCACGAGCTGGTCGGTCGTCGGGTTCGGTAAAAGGTCGCCGGCCACTTGCTCGACGACGAACCGGTCGAAGGGCAGGTCGTCGTTGAATGAGCGAACGACCCAGTCCCGGTAGGGCCACATCTGCCGTTCGTTGTCCAGGTGCATCCCGTGCGTGTCGGCGTATCGGGCCACGTCCAGCCAGTGCCTGGCCATCTCCTCTCCAAACCGGGGAGAGTTGAGGTAGCGCTCGACCATGTTCTCATACGCCCTCCTGGACGTGTCGCCCAGGAAA
>JBFWRA010000277.1:0-6001 GCA_050249155.1 Isosphaeraceae bacterium
GCGTCGGCGAAGATCGCCACACTCCGCGCGCAGGGGAAGCGTTCGCAGTTCGAGCAAACGCTCTACGTCCTGGACCTGGCCCTCGACCGCCGCACCGCCCCGATCCCGACGAAAGCGCAGCCGAGGGGACGGCTCGACGGAGTGTTGAATGCCATGAACCTGGAGTGACGCGGTGGTGGGTCGTCGGGTCGAACGGTAGACTCGTTGAATGAGATGAAGTACGAAGGTCTTCCGCCATGAATGGGCGGGAGACTTCATACGATCGACCTGGTGGGCGACCGACCGGCCTTACCGCTCAGAATTGATCCTTCGAGACGACCTCGCGGCCATTGCGCGTGGTGAGGCTCTCGAAGATCCGAGGTTCGACCGTCTCCTTGACGAACGAGACCGATCCGTCTCCGAATAGGGCGAGAATCCCACCCGGATGTCGACTGGAAAAGCCGTCGGGGCCGTGGACGGTTCGATTGGAAATCTCAGGCCAGCCCAGGACGAGCATGGCGCAACTCGCGCAGAGCTTGCCCGTTCGCCCTTTCTCGGTGCAGAGTCTGCCGACCGGGATGAAAATCGCGCCAATCCATGTTCCGTCAGCCAGGTTCCGGGCACGCTCACTCGCGAACAGGGTCTGGCTCAGGCCGTCGGGGATGTCCCGAGTCGTCGTCCGACTGTTTCGGTAAAAGACTCCGTCCGCCTCGTCGGCCACGTGGAATCGGTCGAACCATCCCGATGAAGCGACGTACTGCCCGGGGGTGACGTCGTCGGTTCCGATCACCCAGCCCGTGCCGTCGAACCGGACCGCTCCCGTCATTGGCTCGCTGGGACAATGAAACAAGGATAGTTTCGCGGTGCGCACGGTGAAATTGACGGGAAACTGAAGAGCTTGGTCAAAGTTGATCGTATTGAATAGCGGCCCCTGTTCCAGCCAGGGAAGGAGCAAGGCACCCCATCCCACCGCGGGAGAATAACTGTCACCCGACTCGCCTCGATTCGCGTCCGTCACGAATCCCGCCGGGAATTGATTGTGAGCCCCGTTGTGAGAGTGAAACGCCATTCCGACGTTCTTGAACTGGCTCGCGCATTGGGCACGCCTCGCCGACTCCCTTGACGCCTGGACCGCCGGGATCAGCAACGCGACTAAGATCGCGATGATGACGATGACGACCAGCAACTCGATCAGGGTGAATCCAACTCGGCGAAAGGGTACGAATCGATTGGTCATCGAAACCTCACAAAACCAGTCCTGGCATCGCGTGGTTGCTTAAACAAGAACGTCCCGGATCGCGATCCGTTCCGGGGAGATGGGCCCGAGCATCGACGGAAGGTCGCGAAGGACGCGAGTCGCGTTGGGATCAAGTCCACGTTCCATGCAAGCGACAGCGTCGACCGATGCGAGTTCCCTTCCGAGCACCATCAAGGCGGGATGATTTGTCGCGGGCGTAGGCACCAGGACGTTGACGGCCAGCCGCGGACGGAACGTCGAGGCGAGATCGATGGCCAGATCGCCGAGGAACTCTTCAACGTGGCCGTCGAGAAGCGAATTCGCGGGATCTCCCTCGAGCAAGTTCAGCAGATTGCTCGTCGCCAGGATCAACGGACCGTCGGCGGACGAATAAGCCGCGCTGACGATGACGTCGACCGTGGAGGAGTCACGTCGCACCGTCACATCGTTCAAGCCAGAGTATCGCGTCGCTAGCAGTCGACGCACACCGTTCACCGACTCGCCGTCATGATGGACATACCCCGCCTCGGTGGACCAGAGGTGCTCTTCGGAATCGCCAAGGAAAGAGACCCGCGCTCCCAGTGAGACAAACCGGTCCGCGAGGAGACCGAGCAACCAACACCGAGGTGTCGTTGCGCGCTGGGCGTCAACCGAAGACGCGATCAGGACCGATTTGCCAGCCATGGCCAGTCCTGGGAACTCGGCGAGGGACTCGCTTAGCACCCCCACGACGCGGCTGGCCCGCGCGACAGATCGAACCCGCAATCGCGTGACGACAGCTTTTTCCGACGGCGGAATGATTGTCTCGGTGGAATCGACGCCCGGCTCGTCATAGCATCCCGTCAGCGCCGATCCGCCCAAGCCGACCCCAAGGACACTGTATCCCTTCCGGAAAAACTCGCGACGATCGAGGTTCATAAATGGAGTCGTCCACTCGGGGAGGATCGGGGATCGCCGTGGGCCGCGCCCGCCTTCGGCCCGCGAGGAGTCGCGGACCGCCGCGATTGGACGACAGCCGCGACGTTGCACAACGTCAGAATCGAGAAAACGACGGCGAGGTCCCGAGTCGCGGGACGCGAGCGGGTTGGAGCAGGGGCTCTCCGGAGAAGAGATCTGGCCCCTTTCAGCGAGGAACGAAACTGGGCCTCGCTCGATAAGCCTTTGCGATACGTGACGTCAATGACGTCGTCTTGAACTAAGCATCCATCAGGTATACTTATGTAAGTATTATTAAAATCGACATGTCCTTTCTTGATCCGATCGATCGTGACGTGGAGCGTGTAGGTCGGTTGGCCGGTGTCCTTCGTGATTCGAGCCGTCCGGTGGTAGACCTCCTGGATCTGCTCGGTGGGCAGCCAGAGACGATCCGAGAGGCGCACGAGCTTCCTGTTGACGACGACCTCGCGGAGGACGCCATCGCGAGGGTCGCGGATCTCGCGACGGCAAACCACGAATCCTTGATCCGGAGCAACCCACAACGCGTCACCTCCGTCCGCGCGGCGGAAGACCTCGCAACGGATGCCGTCGAGGATCGCCTCGCCGTCGTGGCGAAATTCGCCCCGCGTCAGGGCGCTGGGTAGCCAGTAATCCGTGTCAAGTCGCTTGCCAGGCACGTGGTATTGATCGAATTCCTCGAAGAATCCGAGCCTCAAAGGGAAGGCATGCACGGCACTCCAACCTTGACGATATGGGGTGATCTGCGCGAACATCTCATCACGTCCAGCGCCGACGCGCGACTCGAAGTCGTATTCACCCTCTCGCTCGCGTTCCTCTGGCTTGTTGACCTTCCGGCCCTTGAAGCGGCACAGGAGGCGGGGCCACCGCCATGTCAGGTTGCCTTCGCCGCGGCTCCAAAGGAAATGCGCCGTCTTCGAGTCTTGGACGGCCCGGAGGCTGAAAGTGATTTCCACGCCTCCCGGGTAATGCAACAACTCCCGATGGCTTGCGGCGATGGACGCGGCCAGTTCGGGAGTTGACGACTCCGCCGCCTGGGTGGCGGCGAACTCCGAGGCGATCACGACGATCGATACCAGGAGACGCACCCGGACGATCGAGGGATCGGATCGAGAGGACGCGCCGTGCCGATGATGCATGGTTGCCTCACAAGAGAAGCTTGAAGCCGTCCAGTGGATCGATCCCCGCGAAGTGGCATAGTGCCCGCGCCGCGTGCGTCAGCACCGGATAGTAGTCGTTGACCTCGGCGTCATCGAGGCGTCGCATGAATTCTACAAGATAACCCGAAGCATGTCTTATTAATTCATCTGGAAGGCGGGCGACCGGAGGAGCGATCGCGGCCCACTCCAAATGATGCGCGGTGACGGTTACGCGGGCCGGCTCGTCGGCGTCTCGCCCCACGATTCGGACCTCCTCCTCGCCGGCCGGGGCCCAATCACCGCCCCAACGTCCGTTTTCACGGCGATGATCCAGGAGCCGACGGCGAATGCCCCGGAGATAGTCGATCGCGGCGGCGTGGAAACGAGGTTTCAGGATCGACGTGACCGCGTCGACCGGCAACAGCACGCAAAGCACATACGGGACATGCGTTCCCAGGCAGGCTCCTCGCCCCAAGGTCCTTCCCGTCAGGACCGCCACGGCGTCATCAAAGGTAAATCGCTCGCCGAAACGGTTCACCCAGCCCCGAACCGGGGCGATGTACCTGGCAAGGGCCTCGACCGTCCATTCTAGTTCCTGGCTGGCATCGAACGTGGCGACGGAGCCCCGGACCAGGTCGGCCACCGTGGCCTCGGCGTCGATCGTACGAATAAAAGTGCTTGGCAATACATTGACGTCCGCGCATGTCCGGAGCAATTTGTCGACATGGATCAGATCGCCTTCCATGTTCACACGCGCCGATCCCGCCGTGACGACGACCCCGTGGTCCGTCGCTCTCATCAAGGACGCGCCGGAGCGGACCAATCGCCTGTACTGGCGATGGTCGAGAAAGAGACCGAGCAACTCGCGCCCCGTGAAGATCCTCTTGCCAAAAGGACTTGGATGCCTCTCGCCGTCGAACACGGCGTCTGGCCCCCAGAGCCTCAACGCATGGACCGCATTGGAGACTTTGAAGACTGACCATGTCGGGATCAGCCTCGCTAGGACGCTCCGCACGGCGGCCGGATCTACCAGGTCACCGCACCCACAGGCGGGCACCAGCGCGAAGGGAACCTGGTTCATGGCATATCCTTGGGATCGCCCCGCGACGAACGAGCCAGCCAGCGGAAGCCGGCCCCTCCCAGCATCAGGGCGTTGAACACACAGCCCCCCGTGAACAGGAAGTCGAGCCAGGGACGAGTCGCGGCGGGCGGACCCGAGTCCGGCTCCGCGAGCACATATCCCGAGAATTCGCGAGCAAAGGCGGGTTTCGCGATGACGTCGAGATTGCCGGTCGTGCCATCGATCGCGTCAATGTGAGACTCGTTCTCTCCGCAGACCACTACGAAGTGGCCGTTTATCTCTGGTCCCTTGCCCAATCCGAGCAAGGCGATCAGTGGTTTACCCAGAGCGGCAAGCTCGCCCGGCGTCGTTTTGTATACTTCCAGGACCTGCCCATGTCGTCCGGCGGCGACCTTGAGGTCAACCAAGTTCGCCCCGCGCGCCGTCGTCGGGACCTCGGATTTCAGAGTGGAGTATGCGACGTCTCGACCTTTCAAAGCCAGGAGGACGTAGAGGCTGTTCGCTCCGCAATAAGGTCCCGTCTGCCATGTCTCGCGCAAATCGACGCGGTTCACTCGGGTTGTGATCTCCAATCCGGGCGGAAACCGCGACGGGTCAACCTCGATGATCTCATCGCTCGGACGGGAGTGCGCGGGTATGGAGATGGTGATGCCCATCGCAACCGCGACTGGCAATGCGACACGGGCTTGAATCATGTTCATGCACATATACCAATAGATCGGATTCATCCGAACGACGCTCGGAATCCAACCGACTCACGTCGCTGGCTTCAGAATGGCACTAGGGCTTCAGGTTCCGCGGTTTGGCTGGCACCGCTTGCCCCACCGGATGATCGTGGACGCGACCCGGCTCTCACTGACTGACTTACGAGACGCCCGCGGCGATGCTGACGGGCGTCTCCACTTTTCTTTTCGACCATCGGCGAAGGCTTAAAAAGCACATGGCACCCAGTACGGATACGTGCAACTACTCCCTGTCGAGTTTTCGCAATTCTCAAACATCACCGTCTGGGCTCCCATACTCCCCGACTTGATCGGATTCGTCATCCCACAGCCGGAACAATACGGGTAGAGGGGGCCAGTGTTGCTCGAGTTACAACCGGCACCGTAGAGATGGCATGCCTGAGAGTCTGAAACGATCGACGTCTTCGACGCCGGCAGTGCCTGAACGCAGAATGCGACGACGGTTGAGAGGAGGAAACTCGGAAGATGTTTGAACATTGCGATTCCCTCATTAAGATTCCCTGGTGGGAGAGAGGCCGATGCGAACCATCCCTACGTGACGATGTTCTCGGCCCAAAAAGCACGCGTCAAGAGAAAAATAAAAAAAAACGCGGACTCAAGGCTTGATGGCTCGACTGGCACGGCCTGTCCGTCCTCCAAACCAGTGGGCGGCGACGCGGAGCCTTCGGTCGCTTCCCCACCGAATCTTGTCACGAACGAGGGACTCACGCCATGAAGCGAACCACGATCCTCGGCCCGCTTGTCCTCACGCTATTCCTCGGCGTGGCTCGTGCCGAGGTCCCCCTCAAGTCTCCAGAGAAACTGAAGAGCGAATCCACGCATATCGTCATGGGTAAGGTGCGAGCCGTGAACTCGACCACCGAGAGGA
>JBFWRA010000278.1:0-5986 GCA_050249155.1 Isosphaeraceae bacterium
GGACCGCGGGGACGGGTGGGTCCGCGGCGAGGCAGGGCAGGGGAAGGCTGAGCAGGCAGAAAAACCCGGCGCGAAGTCGTCGCATGCGCATGGAACGAGGTCTCCGAACGGAATGGTCTCGGCGGGGATCGGTCAGTCGTCGTCGCCTCGTCCCGCCTTGGCGGGGAGATCGAGGACGCGCTCGACCGCCTTGACGAGTTTCTCCATCGCGAAGGGCTTTCGGATGTAATCACGGACTCCCAGCATTTCCGCGTAGGCCCTGTGCCTGGAACCCTCGTTGCCCGTGATCATGATCGTGGGGATCAGGCCCCCTGGTCTCCCCTTGAGCTTTTCCAGGACGAGGAACCCGCTTTTCTTCGGCATCATCATGTCCAGGACGATCAAGTCCGGACTTTCTCGCTCCGCGACGGTCAGACCGGCGTTGCCGTCCCTGGCGACGAGAATTCGAAAGCCTTTGTTTTCCAGAACCGTGCGCATCGACTCGATGATCTCGGTATCGTCGTCGACCAGAAGGATGACTTTTTGACTTGGCGGCATGGACGCGCTCCGGACCTTCACCAACACAGTGGACCTTCAATGAAGTTCATCCTAAGGCCGACTCCTGGGTCGAGCAAGGGCGATGGGCGTCACCCCCGCGCGGAGGAGAGAGGACGACCGTGTGGCGGAGCACCGCTGGAAAATGAGGTTCGACCTCGGCGGAAGATTCCAACCCCCTTTCGCCAAAATGCGGGGAAGGTCATAATTACGGAAATCCGCTGACGAATCACGGCAACGATCGGCCCACGTCCTGGGCTCGCCACCTGTCGAGCCCGCGCGAGTCGATCTCAACCCCACCCTGAAAGGATCGCAATCCGATGAAGCCGTGGACATCTTGGTTGGCCCGGGTCGGGTTGGCCGGAGCTTGCCTGTGCTGGGTCGGTTGTGGCGGCGGCGGCGAGGAATCGGCCGATCCCGGCGTGGCCGCGGAGGGAGATCCGGGAGTCGAGGGCGCGGTGGCCGGAGCGATGGCGAGCCAGGCCGCCGGACAGCAGGGCGGCACCGCGATCGCGGCTCCCGACGCCGCTCCGGAAGCGTCGGCTCCCGCGGCGGCGGCCCCGGCCCCCGCCGCGGCGGCCAACCTGGGAACGGGCGACCCCGCGTCCGGAACCGCGGAATTGCTCGCGCTGGCGAACGCCCCGGCCCCCGCGGCGGCCGCTCCCGAAGCGGCGGGCGGAGGCCCGGAGGCGGCGGGAGGTGGACCCGTCCCGGGCATGCCCGCGGGGTACGGCGGCCCGCAAGGGATTCCCGGTGGACAGGGAGGCCCCGCCGGTCCACCGCCAGGCGCTCCAGGCGAGGCTGGCCCGGCGGGCTACCCGGGCGCACCAGGCGTACCGGGCGGAGGGGCCCCTCCAGGATACCCCGGGGCCTCGGGACCGCCCGCCGGATATCCGGGGACCGCGGGACCACCGCCGGGAGTTCCCGGAGTCTCGGGACCGCCGCCAGGATACCCGGGCGTTCCCGGAGGGGGGGGCCCTCCGGGCATCCCCGGTGAAGGTGGGTTCCCTGGCGGGCAGGGGGGAGGCATCGGTTTCCCGGGCGGGCCTGGCGGCGAGAACGAACCCGCCAATTTCCAGAACCCCTTCACCGCCGTGACCTCGTTCCTGAACGCGGTCCGGGCCAAGGACGCCGACCGGCTGGCGGAAGCGACCGCGCTCAGAGCCCCGACCGAGGCGAGCCCCTCCCTGCGCAAGTTCTTCACGTCCATCGCCGAACATAGCCTCTCACCCGAGGAATTCGACCAGTTGGCGAAGGCGCTCGATGGGATGCAGATCATCGGGCAGAACGACGCCAGGAGCAGCGCCCGGATCGGGGTGACCGTGGGGAAAACCGACGAGACGGGTGACCACATCTCCCGAACGATCACCGTTCGGAGGGAAAAGGCGGGCTGGAAGGTGGTTGACATCAGCGGCCAGAAGGTCCTCGACAATCCCTCACTGAACCAGGGAGAGGGACGAGGCGGCCGCGGCCGCTGAAGCGGTTTTCGCTTGGGATCTTGTGGGGGCTTCGCGCGGGCGGTCGTCACGATGATCGCACCATCTCGAAAGAAACCGCTCACGGATCCTTGGGGTGACCAGAAGGGAGTTCCCCGCCTCCTGTAAGTTTCGCTGAGAGTTCTGTAAGAATTGCGAGACCCCAACCGGAAAAAAGCGCCGGTCGGGGTCTTTTTTTCTCAAGTTCTCGACTTGAACGACCGGCCTGGCCGTGAAATTTCGGGAAATCGAGTGATTCGGTCTGAAAGCTGCTCAAGAACCGCGACGTTCCCGTCGAAGCCGTCGGCCATGATGGCGGACGAGCCTTTCCCCTGTTCTCCTCGCGATCGGTACCCAAGGAAGGAGCCTGGTTTCATGCTCTTGCCACGCCTCAGCGTCTGCGCCTGGCTGGAACTCTCGGTGGTCCTCTTTCAGCTTTTCGGGGTGCTGGCCCTGTTCGTACACTGGATGACCCCCATGACGCGCTGGGGTCATCGGGGCCGCGTGGGATTCGTGGTGGCGATGGTCGGCCTGGGCGTTCTAGGCGCGCTCTGTGGGCAGCATGATTCGGAATTCGCCCTTTTCGCCGGCGGATCCATGACGGTCCTCTTGATCGGAGTGACCCTGGGAAGCGGGCACACCGACACGACCCGGCGAACCCCCCATCGGGGACGCCCGGAACCCCGCCCCGCCGGATAATATTTTTTTGATCGCAACGTCTTGATTCATCAGGATTTTCAATCACGGGACCCCAAGGTCCCGTGTTTTTTTTTCGCCGTGATTTGACCGCCCACCGGCCGCGCGCCATAGTTGCCCCGACGATCTGGAAATGGCGGACTTGGTGATCGCGGCTCCCACCCTGGCTTGACTCCCACCTCTCGGTCTTCCTGACCCGAATCGACGTCGGCCCAGGCCGATCGCACGGCACCGAACGACCTCGACGGTCGAGTCGGTGGTCGTCGGTTTGTCCGGGGAGCGCAACTCACTCTGGACGGAAAAGGCCCCGAACGACGCGTCCCGCTCGTTCGTTCCGCGGTCGTGTGGGCCTCTGGCGGGAAAAGGACTTGCCCATGTTCGTTGGACTGAAACGGATTTCAGCGGCGCTGGGAATTCTCACGGCGAGCGTCGGCGTCGCGTCGGCTCAGGGGGTCGCCCCCAGCGCCAACCAGGCGACCGCCGAAGCGGTGGCGACCACGCTCCGATCGAGCGCCTCTCTCTCTGGCTACCGCATTGACGTCGAGAGCCGCAACGGCTCGGTGACGCTGACGGGCGTGGTGGCCAACCAGGCCCAGAAGGCCGAGGCCGTCGCCCGCGCCCGGTCGGTTTCTGGCGTCACCTCGGTCTCCGACCAGATCAGCGTCTCGGGTGAGAGCCGGGTGAACCCGGTTCAGTACCAGGTGGCGATGGGTGGATCGGGCGGAATCAGCTACGGCGGCGGCGCTCCGATGGCCAGCGCCCCCGGGATCGGATACGGCGGCGCGATCGACGGCCCCATGCCCGAAGGCCCCGCCGGGATGCCGGGCGCTTCGCAGGCGTCGACCCCCAACTATCCCAACTACGCCTGGCCCAGCTACGCTCCGTACCCGAACTACTCGGCCGTCGGCTACCCGACCGTCTATCCCTGGCAGGCCTGGCCGAACATCGGCCCGCCGCACCCGTACCCCGAGGTTCCCCTGGACTGGCGGGCGGTCACCCTGCGTTGGGATGACGGGATCTGGTGGCTCGACTTCAAGAAGCACTACACCCGGCCCTTCTTCACCCCGTATCCTTTCGGTCTGTTCGCCTACTGAGTGATCCGGCCGGGAAAACGAGCGACTCTCGCCAGAGCGGCCCTCCGGAGCCTTCCGGAGGGCCGTTCTCGTTGGCGTTGGGCGCGACCATCTCACGTCAGGGTCAACCGCCAGGGCGATTTCTGACGATCTTGGAGGGGGTTGGCGATTGGTTCCACGACCATCGCGATCGCGGCCACCTGGCTTGAGGATTTGACCCGGAAATCGTGTAAAGAGGAATTTGCCGGGTTGGTCGGAAAATTCTCACAGGTCGAAGGTCGGACGTTCGATACCTACAGCACATGGGCCGGTCAAGCCAAAGGGAACGAGTGATCCCGAGAAGGCCGGTCGGTCGCAAGCGCCGTCGTCGTAGGTCCCGGCGCCGAGGCCGGTGGGGCCGGAGAGCCCCACGGCGCATTCGCGCAATTTCCAAGGAGGGGAATCCCAATGACCCGATCCGCGCGGCACTGGGGCCCGATGACCCCGCGATGGGTCCGCGGCCTGCTGACGGGTGCCTTGTTCGCGGTTCTGACGACCGCCAACTCCGGTTGCGGCCTGTCGTACGTGTTCCGCAACATCTCGCCGCTCCATCCCACGGGATGGTCGTTCGCCTGGCCGATCCTGCCGTCTCAGTCTCAGCGCCTCGAAGAGGACATGAAGCGTGAGGAACGCGATCGAGTGCCCATTCTCGATCCGATTCCCGAGTCCGGCCCCGGGGTCTGCCTCGATCCGCCCAGCGAGGAAGAGGTCTGGAACAAGGTTCCCAAGTTCAAGAACGGTAGCCCGGTCTTCTACGAGACCCAGCGCAACAACGTCCGCATCCTGATCGAGAAGATCGGTGAGAAGGTCGACCCCTGCAAGGTGTATCCCCTGGCCGGTCCCTGCCAGCTCGTCCACTGCCACTACAAGTGCACGATCTACTTCGATGAGCTGTACTGGGCCGATTACCCGATTCCGTTCCACCACCGCACGCCCCGCGTCGAAGTGATTTACATCGATAAGGACCACCTGCGGCGCTGCGGCGGACCCGCCGCCGTCGACACCCCGCCCATCTCGAACCCTGGCTGGTACGGAACGCGATAAGCATCGTGAGACGACTCCAACGACGGACCGGCACCGATCGCGATCGGTGCCGGTCCGCTCGCGCGCTCGCCCTTGCGATCAGTCGGTCGAGAAGAACGGGAAGAGTTTTCTCAGCTCCTCCCGGCTCGGTTGCCGGCCGTACTCACAAACCTCGAACGCCTCGGCGACCTTGACCGCCTTTCCTTTCTCCTCGCCAAGCCATTCCACGAGCTTGCTCCGAAACTTGTTCGCCGTGGCCCCGTAGCGCCCCGCGAGGCGGTTCTTGAGCCACTGGTACCGCTCCTCCTTCCCCTTCGGGACCTGGTCCAGGTAACCCGCCAGCCAGGGATTCCACTCGTAAAACTGCGATTCCAGGGCGTCGATCGCCCGAGCCTTCTGGTCGAAGACCGGGTCGAGCGGCACGACGACGTCGGGTCGGAACGGATTCGGCTTCTGGAAGTCGTCCTCGGAATAGAGGAACACGGGGTTCCGTTCCAGCCGTGGCACGTCCGGGCAGAAGCTCGGCACGGTCACCATGAACGCCGCGTCCTGCACCAGGACTCCCGTGTAACGGTGGTCGGGGTGGTAGTCGTTGGGTCGATGCGAGATCACCATGTCGGCCCGCCACTCCCGGATCTTGGCGGTGATCGTCTTGCGGTTCTCCAGGGTTGGCAGAAGCTCGCCGTCGTGATTGTCCAGAACCTCCGTGGCGATTCCGAGGATCTCCGCGGAGCGCTTGACCTCCTCGGTCCGCCGGCGCGCCAGGAACGCCCCCGCGATTTCGTGGTGGCCGATATCGCCGTTGGTGACGCTGACGAACTTCACCTTGTGGCCCAGCTTCGCCCAGCGCGCGGCGGTTCCCCCCGCGTCGAGTTCGCAGTCATCGGGATGCGCCCCAAACACGATGATTCGTAAAGGGCGATCCGTCTCCTGCGCCGAGGCCGATGAAATCGTCACGACGCAAACCAGGAGCGCGCCAAGCCTTGCCCAAATCGAACCCGACGACGATCGCATGGTCCCACTCTCCTCGCACCGCGACCGCCCGATCGCCCGGGGCTCGACCCGTCGACGTCACTCGGTCTTCCGGTGAGCCTGTTTGTAACTCCCTGGCGCGCCGAGGTCGAACGAAAACCAGCGGCACCGCCA
>JBFWRA010000279.1:0-5982 GCA_050249155.1 Isosphaeraceae bacterium
TGGGATGAAGTTGCACCCGACCAGCCAGGGGGTCGCCTCGGCCCAGGCGTCGGCCTCCGCCTTGGACCATTTCTCGCGGGCGTCGACCCGGGCGGGTCCCATCGCCAGAGTCAAGGCCAGAAACGCCAGCCAGTTCCGCCATTGGATTCGCGGTGTCACGATCGGCATCGGAGCGTCGTCCCATAGGGTTCGTTCGAGGGGTGGTGATCGGTCGCTCCCAATGATGGGCCGGGCCGGGTCGACCCTCAAGCCCCGAGTGCCCTCCCGGTCGCGTCCCTGGTTCCCGACCCGCCACGTCATGGCTTTGACGAATTGTCGCTAAACTGGTATGATGGATTGGGATCTGAATCCGTGAACACCGAGGCTCGCGGTCATGACGGCCGGACCGGTGTGACTTTTTTCGCTCTCAGGAGGTCTGTTTGATCCAACGCGCCGTGGAGGATTCCCCTCCCGGGTTCGCGGGGATGGGCTTGAGCCGTGCCATGCTCCAGGCCCTCAACCGCGCCCGTTACGTCACTCCTTCCCCCGTCCAGGCCGCCGTCATCCCCGAAGCCCTCGAAGGCTACGACGTCATCGGCCAGGCCAAGACCGGCACCGGCAAGACCGCCGCGTTCGGCATCCCACTCATCGAGATGCTTGAACCTCGCGGCAGGGGTCCTCAGGCGGTCGTGCTCGCCCCGACCCGCGAACTCGTGCAGCAAATCGTCGTCGAGATCCAGAAACTGGCTCACGGCCAGGACGTCGTCGTCTGTGGCATTTACGGCGGCGAGCCGATCGATCGGCAGCTCCGAACGCTGGCCAGCGGCGTCGATATCATCGTCGGCACGCCGGGTCGCGTGATCGATCACATCGAGCGCAAGACCTTGTTTCTGGGGGACGTCCTCCACGTCGTCCTCGACGAGGCCGACCGAATGCTCGACATCGGGTTCCGTCCCGACATCGAGCGCATTCTTCGAAGGATTCCCGAGCCCCGGCAGACCATGCTGCTCTCGGCCACCATCAGCCCGGAGGTCCGCAAGCTCGCTCGAAGGTACATGTACCAGCCGGTCGAACTGAACCTCTCCAAGGACGAGCCCACCGTCGAGACGATCCAGCAGTTCTACGTCTCCGTCGATCACGACCGGAAGTTCGACCTTCTCGTCCACCTCCTGCGTCGCGAACAGCCCCGGCAGTGCATCGTGTTCACCAGGACCAAACGCGGAGCCGAGCGGCTCTCCGAGAAACTCAAGGGGCGCATCCACGGCGCGGCGGCCATTCATGGCGACCTCGCCCAGACCGTCCGCAACCGCGTCATGCGCGGGTTCCGCGAACGAACCATCCCGATCCTCGTCGCGACCGACGTCGTCGGCCGTGGCATCGACGTCGAGGGGATCAGTCACGTGATCAACTTCGACCTCCCCGACGACCCGGAGAACTATCTCCATCGCATCGGCCGAACCGGCCGGATGGGCAAGGATGGAATCGCCTACAGCTTCGTCTGTCCCGACCAGGGTGAGCTCCTCACCTCGATCGAGATCCTGATCAACAAGACCATCGAGAACGTCAAGATCGAAGGCTTCGAGACGCAAGGGCGTCAGTCCAGGAGCTCCGTCTTCCGCGAGATCTACTCGACCGCCGCGCGCCACTCGAGCTAAGCGGTCCGCGTCTCTCCCGTCGGTGTCCGTGATCGTTGAGCGATCTTCTCTTGAAGCGTTGAATCGTTCTGACGGGCCGTGCCCGTCGCGAGGTATCGATCGATCGGTCGATCCGGTCAGTTTGTCGGCCTTGAGAGGCAGTCCTCAGGCGGCCGTACTTTCGCCGCGGCCCCGGCTGCCTCTCTCGCATTTCGAAGGCCGGGCACTCCGGTCCCGTCAGTCTTGGCTTCGTTTCGCCAGCGCCCTCAGGAGCGATCGGCCCTGATCGGCCAGCCCTCCAGGCGATGCGGACGCGGTGCCGAAGCGAGCCCGGTCGCTCCACTCCAGCACCTCCCGAGCCTGACGGGCGAGCGCCTCCGATCCCGTCGCGCGTTCGACCGCCTCCCCGCCTTCGAGGGGCGTCAACGCTCCGGGGGGTCGGTCCGAGCCAATCCTCAGATACTCCACGAGCCCCTCGTTGATCAGGCGTCCCACCTCGGCGTCGGATGCCGCCCGGTCGATCCTGGCCAACTGCCGGACCAGCGCCCGTCGCAAGACGCGCGCCTTCGAACCGCGACGCCTCCAGCCTTCCACCACGACGGCCAGGCACGCCAGGCCGACCACCAGCGCCCACCACCACCAACCCGTTTCCGATCGCGGCGGGTCCGGCTCCGGGCCTCCGTAAGCGACCGTCGCGGGGTCGAAGCGAGGCGGCTCGACCACGCGCACCGCCACCCCGGGGGCCACCTTCGACCGATAGGTTTCCGTGGTCGGATCGAACGACGACACGGTGATCGGTGGGAGTGTGACCTCGCCCGGACGGGTCGGACGAACACGAAAGCGGAACTGACGCGAAGGCGGTTCCCCGCTCACCACGTCGGGCAATCGCTCCAGCGTCGGGGCGATCGGCAGCGAGGCCATTCGGGAGACGTCGGGTGAGGCGTGGATTCCCCTGGCGGCGGGGCCCGTCACGGTCAACGTGTAAGTGAACGGTTCGCCGACGCGCGTGGACGCCGGCTCGGCCGACGTTTCCATCTCGAACGCGCCGACGCCCCCGAGAAACCCGGCGGGTCGGCCCGCCGTCGGGACCGCCTGAACCGAGATTCGCAGCGGCGGACTCGCCCCCCGAGCTTCCCCCAGGCTGACGACGATCGGCGGGACGTTCAACGTCCCGGCGACCCTCGGCACGAGCCGATACCGGAACCGATAGAGGTTCCGGTCGGCGATCATGTCGCCGATCGAGCTCAGGTTCATCGGCACAAGTTCGGTGCGGAGGTAGTCCAGCTCGGCCCCGTCGATCCGGGGGAGCGTCAGCCTCGGCCGCTCTCGACCCGCCACGACCCCCACGACCAGATCGACGGACTGGCCGACGTACGCCACGGTCGGGCGCGCCTGGGCGAGAACACGCAAGGCGCGTTCGGGAACCTGCGCCCCGATCGCGGCGGCGGAGGCGAGCCCGACGTGGGCGGCGATCAATACGAAACATAGTCTACACATGATCCAATCTTAATCTTCACCAATCCTTGAAATCCTGAGAGGCCCCGTCGGTCGGCTTTGGATCGAGTCGACGACCACGAGACTCCCGGACGTTGGCGAGCGCCTCGTCGAGCCGAGCCTCGGGCGAGCCTGAGGCGGGGGGTGCTCGACCGGTCCCCCCCGCCCCGCCGGGCCCTCGAAACCCGGAAGGAGCGTCCTGAGAGCCTTCAGGCCCTTCCGTCGGAGGGTCGCCAGGGGCGTCGCGTTCCGCCTCGGAGGACTTCCCGCCGTCGGCTCGGTCGGGGTCGTCCTCCTTCCCGGTCCCGGGCTCGCGTCGAGCGCTCTCGACGACGAAACGGCGGTTCCCCTCCGCGAGGCGTCGGACCTCGTCGAGGTCGGGTCCGGTCGCGGTCGAACCCAGGCAGGCGTCGTAGAAGGCCAGCGCGTCGTCCAGAGCGCCGAGGGCGACGGCCGTGTTGCCGAGGGCGTAGTCGATCTTGGTCCTGAGGGCCTCGTCGGCGAGGGGGCGCGCTCGCGAATAATCGGAGCGCGCCTCCTCGAACCGACCGAGCTGGTAGAGGGTCGCCGCGCGGTCGTAGATCGGCCAGGGGCTCGTCGGCGCATCCCTGGACGCCGCCGAGAACCAGGTCAGGGCCTCGTCGAATCGCCCCTCGAAGTAGGCCCGTCGCCCCTGAGCCACTTGTTCCCTCGGGTCGCGATCCGGTCCCGCGCCGAGCGTCCCAAGAACGGCCAGGGCGACGCCCGTGAGCGCGACCCCCTCGCGAAGGGCCTTGACGGGCGACCTCCGGGGGCGGCTCGCCATCAACGCGAACGCCAGCGCCGCGAGCAGAAAGACGTCGAACCGCTCGGCGGGTCGCGACCCACGCGCGGCCGCCCGGCGCGACTGGGCGACCGGTTCGATCCGGGAGGCGTAGAGCCTTCCCAGGTCGGCCTGGGCCAAACCCAGAGGCACGAACGCCCCGGCCGTTCCCGACGCGATCTCCTCCAGGGCGGCGTCCACGCGCCGGGAGCGGACCGGTTGACCGCCGTGGGTGAGCGCCTCGGTGGACGATCCCGATCGGGGACGGCTCGGCACGGGCGCGGCCTCCACGGCATCTCCGACCGCCACGGCGTGGACGATCACGCCACGATCCCTGGCCCGAGCCAGGGCGGGCCGCCAGCGGTCGTGGTGGTCCTCGCCGTCGGAAAAGAGGATCACCGAACGCCCCTCCGCGCGCTCCTGGTCGTCGAACGCCTCGGCGGAAGCGTCCAGCGCGGCGGCCAGGTCGGTTCCCCCCGGAGCGACGTCACCGGGCTGGAGTGACCGAAGGGCGTCGACCACCGCGCCGAGGTTCTCGGTCAAGGGACAGCGCGTGACTCCCTTCCCCGCGAACGCCACCACGGCCACCCGGTCCCCGCGCCCCGGGTCCGCGCCGAGGGTCTCGACCAGGCCCACCGCCGCCTCGACCGCCAGGCCCAGGCGATCGGGCACGGCGTCCTCGACGCCCATGCTCCGGCTCACGTCGAGCGCCAGGACCAGGTCGTGGCCTGGCGGCAACGGCGGTGGATCAGTCCGCCCCCATCGCGGCTGAGCCAGGGCCATCGCCAGGCAAGCCAGGGCCCCGAGCCAGGCGAGGTCGCCGTCGCCCAGAGGCTTTCCCCCCTGCCCCAGCGCCTTCCAATCTCGGGCGCGTCTCACCCTTCCCCACCAGGCGCGCGGAATGAGGAGGAGGATCGGCGAGAGTAGCCAGAGCCGCTCGGGGTGGGCCCAGTCCATGCGCTCGACGCCTCCTCAAACCTCGGGGTTCGACTCGCGTCGGGGGTCGTCCGCTCCGGGAACGTCTTCCCGTGTCACCCACCGCGTCTGTTCGTGGACCTGAACCACGTGCCTGGCCGAGGGGTCCAGGACTTCCTGAAACGGTTGAAAGAACCGCGAGGCTCCTCCCCTGGGCTTTTGATGGAGGTAATAGATCCATCCTCGTTTTTCCAAGACGCTCGCCAGCCGATGCGCCGCGAGGAGCGCGGCCAGGGCGAACAACGCGACGACCGCGATTATGCCAGGAGTGAGATGGGCCAAGGTATCACGCTCCGATCGTGTCCTGGAGTGTCGAGTCGGTCAGGGTCCGCCTTCGGAACTGGACCACGATCACGGCGATTCCCGCCGTCGCCGCGTCAGGGGGTTCGACGCAGCCGGCCGGCGGCCAGCCAGCGATCCAGGATCAGAAGCCCCAGGGCGACGGCCGCCCAGGGCGCGTACTCCTCACGATAACGGGTCCGGATCTCTCCGCGTACCGGGCTTTTCTCCAGCGCGTCGATCGCCTGGAAGACCTCGTCCAGGGCCCTGGCGTCGCTGGCCTCGAAGGATCGGCCTCCTCCGACTTCCGCCAGTTTCCCCAGCAAGGCGAGATCCGGCCCCTCGACCGTGGTCCGCACCGGCCTTCCCGTGGCGGGATCGATCCCGTGCGACGATTCTCCCGCGTGCCCCACCGCGATCGTGTGAACGGTGACGCCCAACCCTCGGGCGATCTCGGCGGCGGTCAACGGGTCGGTCGGGCTTGGCACGGCCGGGCTGTTTCTGCCGTCGGTCAGAAGGATCAGCACCTTCTTCTTGGGCGAGGCCCCGCGGAGCGCATCGAGCGCCCAGACGATCGCGTCGCCGAGGTTCGTGCCGTCGTCGCCGGGTCGGGCGGGTCGAATCGCCGCGACGGCGTCCTGGAGAAACGCCGAGTCCAGCGTCGGCGGAGAGGCGAGGTCCGGATAGTTGGCGAAGACGACCAGGCCGACCAGGTCGTCGGTCCTCCCCTCGAGGAATCGGGCGAGGGTCCGCTTCGCGGCGTCGAGCCTGCTGAGCGCGGGACGCCCCGGCCCGTCGGGGAAGTCCGTGGTGTTCATG
>JBFWRA010000280.1:0-5981 GCA_050249155.1 Isosphaeraceae bacterium
TGGCGGCGCGCTGAGAGTCGCGCAGGGTCGTCACGTCGGCGGCGTAGGTCTCGGTCGGGGTCGTCCGGGTCTCTCGCCTGACGATCTTCCAGGTCGCGTTGATGATTTGTTTCTGAAGCTCGGCGAGTTGTTCCGACTCCTGGGCGTTCTGGCTCCGCTGACCTTCGCTTTGCGCCGAGCCGCCGGGGGGCTGTTCTCCTTGCCGGAAGATCTCCTCGAAGTGGCGGACCTCGGCGAAGAACATGTCGCTGGAGGCGCGTCGAGGATTCCCGTCGGGGCCGAGGTCCTCCGCCCAGACGAAGTAGGTCAAGAGCTGGTCCGGCTCGGCTTTCATCGCCTCGAAGTCGATGAGGTGGGCCAGGTCGAGGGACTTCGCGGGTTTCTCCGGCCCTTCCAGGGCGACGTCGACGGGTTCGCCGCCCCCGAACGCGTAGCTGACTCCGCGTCGCACCACGCCGTAATCGTCTTGCGCCTTGGCGGCGAGAGCCAGTTCCTCGACGGGGGAGACGCGGACGTCGCGCGAGGGCCTGGTCAGCGTGAGGGTCGGTGGGCGGTTGCGTGTGACGTTCAGGACGAGTTCCGCCGGTTGCTTGCTCGACCGACCCTCGCGGTCGACCAGTTCGACCCGATAGCGGTGGGTGTCGGCCAGGCGGAGGTTCGCCCGGTAGCTCCTGGCGTCTTCCTCCTCTCGCGCGAGGTCGACGACGCCCCCTTCCTCATCCACGAGCCTGGCCCCGGTGACCTCCTTGTTGAGCCGCAGGAGCAGCCCGACCTCGGTCCCTTCCACGGCGGTGAGGCGTCGAACGTCCTCGACGACCTTGCGGGGCAGGTTGGCGAACGACGGGAAGTCGAGCGTGGCGTCGGCTCGAAGAAGCTCTGGATATTCGAAAACCTTGATTCGGAAGTCGGGGCTGGCCTGGCCGCGAAACTCGATCCTGTAGGTCAGGTCGGCGTTGACCGGGTCGACCCTCCCGGCGAACGTGGGGTCTTCAAGGCTTCGGGTCATCGCGACCCGCGCGCCGGCGTTGGGGCCCTCGGCCACCACCAGCGTGGCATCCGGGGGAACGCGTCCGTCGAACTTCGCGACGACGAGCAACGAGCCTCCCTTCTCCACCTGGGCGTCGCCAGGCTCGACGGAGACCGAGAACGCCATCGCGTCCAGGATCGCTTCGGGGTCGTTCGCGTCGGAATACGCGCGGACGGCGAGCGTTCCGACGGTGGCGAGCAGAAGAACCACTGCCGCGGCGTGGGAGAGCTTGGCCGCGGCGATCGCCCGATCGGGGACGGCCAGACCCCAGTCGTGACTCTTCGCGTGGGCGATGGCGGCTTGAATCACGGCGGTCCGCAAGTACCCAGGTCCGTGACCGGGACGGCCCCCGGCGTCTTCCTCGACGGCGGCGAGCAGGCCGGCGTTCAGGTCGGTGTGGGTTTTCTCAATCTGGCGGGCGACCCAGCGGTGGTCCCTGGCCGACCGGATCGTCTGTAGCGCCACGACGCAACCCGCCAGGATCGCTCCGAGGGCGAGGGTCGCGGGGGCGCGCCAGCCCAGTCCAGGAAACGCCGCCAGGAGAATGAGACCGATCAGCGCGCCGCAGAGCCAGCAGAGTGTCAGGCCGCTCCAGAGCCGAAACCGTCGGAACCGTTGTGCGACGCGATCGAGGGATTGTCGGAGTTCGTCGTTCATGTCGCGAGGGTCTCCGCTCGGGCGGAGCGGTTCCGGCTAAGCCGGCCCGCCAGCCAGGTCTCCACGGTCAGGATCGTCAGGGTCGCCACGACCAACCAGCGCCAGAGTTTCTGCCGACCTTCGAGTTCCGCGTTTCGCAGTTGCCGACGCTCCTCGGCCGCCGCGACCTCGTCCCCTGGCTCGCCCAATCGGCAGCCGAACTGTTCGAGCGTCTCCAACGCCAGGGGGGAGGTCTTGCTTTCGGACGGGTCGAGGTTCACGGTGAAGGACCGGAGACCTCCAGGGGCGTCGACCCGGTACACTCCAGGCACGTCGGTCTCCTCGAACGCCGGCCGACCTGGCGCGGTCAACGCGACGTCACCGTCGGGCTTGGTCACCTTCAGGGCGGCGGGCGACGTCGGCAACGTCACCACCGCGTTGACGTGATGATCGGACCACTCGGTCGCGGCCGACCCGTTCGGGTCGAGCAACGCGGCCATCAACGGGACGAACTTCGACGACCGCGCGAGCTGGCTCTCCGACGGGTTCCAGCCGCTGGTCAACACGACGAGTCGACCCTTGCCGATTGGCGACTCGATCAGGGCGGGGTCGCCTCCCTCGAACCTGGCGAGTACTCGGCCCTCGGGAATCACGTCGGGGTCGATCCGCCGATGCTTCCAGAAGCGGATCTTGGTGAAGTCGTTGAACTGGGGACCGGCCAGGGGGGCGAAGAGGGGGTGGTCGAAGGCGATCTCGGTCAGCAGCGCGTCTCCCGGGGGGGCTTCCTCGAGCGTGACGGGGCCGGAGCCGGCGAGGATTCCCAGTGATCCGGCCTCGCCCGCGGCGTTGGCGACGTGGAGGACCGTCGCCCCTCGTTCCGCGAGCCCTCGCAGCGTCCGGGCGTTGGCGGGGGTCGTCTCTCCGACCAGGATCGCGAGGGTGGGTGGTTGGGCGGGGTCGAGCGTCAGAACGTCCGGGGTTCGCCGCGCCTCGACGCGCACCTCGCGGCGGGGCGTATCCTGGAAGACACGTTCCAGGAAGTACAACGGCCCGGCCGGATCGTCGCCTGGGTCGTTCCCCACGTAGAGCACGATCGTGGCCTCTCGGGTGCCGGGCATGAGGTGGAGAGTATTGTCGAAATCGTGCGAGTCTCCCGACAATTTGAGCGCGCTTCCCTTCGTGGGATCGTCCGGACGAGGGACGCGAACCACCCGGCTCTCCCCAGGGGGGACGTAGACGTTGACAGGCTCGCCGGATTCGACGCCCTGGCCGTCGGCCCATCGCAGGGCGAAGGACTCTCGACGAGAGTCGGCGTCGTTGGAGACCCGGACGCGGACGCCGGCGGCGGTCACCGCGGCCTCCTCGCCGGCGGGGTCGGCGGCGCGTTGAAGGCCGGCGTTGGAGCCGTCGTCGGTGACGGTCAGCACTTCGAGCGTGACGTCGGAGGGCCACTCGAACGCGCCCAGCGAGTCGAGTCGAGCGCCTTGCGCGAGGTCGCTGACCAGGACGATTCGTCGGGGCGTCCGACCGGAGTGCTCCGAGGCGTCGGCGACGTCGTCGATCGTCCCGACGGCGTCGATGAGGGCCTGATCCAGTCGGGTCGCCCCCCACGATGGGCTAAGCTCCCGAAGTTTGGCCCGCGCGACGGCCTGTCGCCGCGCGGGGTCCAGTGTGGCGGACTCGTCGAAAGTCAGGACGGGCCGGGTGACGTCGTCAAACGCCAGAAGGGCGATCTGGTCGCCGGGTCCGAGGGCGTCGATCACCGCGGACGCCCTGGCCAGGGCCTCGGTCCAGAGGGTGCCGCGTCGCATGCTGGCGCTGACGTCGATCAGCAAGGCGACCCGGCTTCGGGTGGTGACCTCCAGGTCGAGACTGGCCGACTCTCGGAGGAACGGGCGGGCGAACGCGAAGGCCAGCGCGATGAGCGCGGCGGCCCGAAGAATGAGGAGGAGGATCTGGTCGAGCCTGCTCCTTCGAGTGAGCCTGGGGGGCGTCGGCGAGAGGAACATCAACGAACTGAAAGGCACTTCCCCCTTGGGCGTCCGACGGATCAGGTGAAAGATCAAGGGGCCGACGACCGCCAGCGCGCCCAGGGCGTAGAGGGGAGCCAGCAAGCTCAACGCGCACCTCCCTGGCCTGGGGAGGCCCGGCGACTGGAAGTCTTGCCTCGTCGCATCCGAGCGCGGAGGAGGTCGAACAGGACCAGTTCTAGCGGCTGATCGGTCGTGACGGTTGAGAATTCGATGCCGAGGTCGACGCAGGAGCGGGCCAGTTCGTCCGCATGGGCCTGGAATCGCCGGAGGTACTCCTCTCGGGCGGCCTTGGGATCGACGTAAAGTTCACGTCCCGACTCGGCGTCGCGAAACATCGCGGGAGTGTCGAATTCGAAGGCGACCTCGGCCGGGTCGAGCACGCGCAGGACGATGACGTCGTGCCCACGCGAGGTGAGGTAGCCCAGCCGGGTCCGGAAGCGATCGATCGGGGCGAGCAGGTCGGAGAGCAGGACGATCAACCCGCGTTTGCGGACGGTCGCGGCGACCTCTTCCAGCGGTCCCGCGAGGTCGGTCGCGCGGGCTTCGGGCGAACGCTCCATCGCCGCCATGAGCCGTCGAAGATGCCCGGGACGATAACGAGGAGGGACGTAACCGGTGACCTTGTCCTCAAACGTGAGCAGGCCGACCGCGTCGCGCTGGGTGGAGAGAAAGAACGCGACGGTGGCCGCCGCGGTTCTGGCGTAGTCGGCCTTCGTGTAGGTGAGGGAGCCGTACGTCATCGACCGGCTGTTATCCAGGACGAGGGTGCAGCGCAGGTTGGTCTCGTCCTCGAAGCGCTTGACGTAATAGCGGTCCGAACGGGCGTAGAGCCGCCAGTCGAGGTACCGGGGGTCGTCCCCCGGGGAGTATTCCCGATACTCGCTGAACTCGACGGAGAAGCCGTGATAGGGGCTGCGGTGGATTCCCCTGACGAACCCCTCGACGGCCACACGCGCGCGCATCTGCAGACTCTTGATCCGCATCAGCGTCGCCGGGTCGATCATCGACGAGCCGCCGGGTCGGGCTTCGGCGCGGGGGCGATCGGCCTGGAGAGCGCTCGCGGGCGAGTCGGCCATCAGTGGAGCGGTCCCTTCACGTGGGCGATCAAGCGGTCGATCACCTGGTCGACGGAGATCCCGTCGGCCTCGGCCCGGTAGCCGAGCAAGATTCGGTGCCGGAACGTGGGATGGACGAGGGCGCGAAGGTCCTCGGGCGCGACGTGGAACCGGCCTCCCAGCAGCGCCCGGGCTTTCGCCCCGAGAATCAGGGACTGCGACGCGCGAAGCCCCGCGCCCCAGCTCACCCATTGATTGACGAAGTCGGGGGCGTCCGGCCCTGGTCTGCTGGCCGAGGCGAGCCGGACGGCGTGCCGCACAAGTTCCTCGGCGACCGGGACCCTGCGCACGACGTCGTGGATCTGGAGGACGTCCGCGCCGGTGAACAGGGGCTCGATCGGTTCGGTCAGCCGGGAGGTGGTCCGTTTCACGACGGCGACCTCGTCATCCTCGGGGAGATAGCCCACGATCACGTTGAACAGGAACCGGTCGAGCTGGGCCTCGGGAAGGGGATAGGTTCCTTCCATCTCGATCGGGTTCTGCGTGGCGAGCACGAAGAAGGGTTCCTGGAGCGAGTAACGGACGCCGGCGGCGGTCACCTGGTGCTCTTGCATCGCCTCCAGAAGCGCGGCCTGGGTCTTGGGAGGGGTCCGATTGATCTCGTCGGCGAGAATCACGTTGGCGAAGATCGGCCCCTTGACGAAGACCATCTTGCGACGGCCCTCATGGGTTTCCTCCAGAATCTCGGTTCCGGTGATGTCCGCGGGCATCAGGTCGGGAGTGAACTGGATGCGTTGAAAATTCAGGTGAAAGACCTGGGCGATCGTTCTGACGAGCAGCGTCTTGGCCAGACCAGGAGCGCCTGTGATGAGGCAGTGACCGCCGGCGAAGAGGCTGATGAGGAGCTGGTGGGTCACCTCCTTCTGGCCGACGATGACCTTGCTCAGCTCGCGCTCGATGCGTCCGCGGCTCTCATGAACTTTCTCGACGACCTGGCGCTCTTCCGCAAACGCTTCGATTTCCGACACGATCGTTCCTTTCGGCCAGGCCCTCGGGCCGTTCGCCGTGTGTTGTCGTCGGTCAAGTTCTCGCGGACGCATCCCTTGTGGCGCCGCGGCGCGGACTCGACTGGGTGTCCGGCGCGGTTTGGCTCAGTGGGTGCCTCGCGAGAATACCCAAGGCGATTCTCTCACTCTGACGAAACTGGGTGGCTGGCGGTCTCCTCCGCGT
>JBFWRA010000281.1:0-5947 GCA_050249155.1 Isosphaeraceae bacterium
GACCCGGGAGGTGCGCTATCGGGTGGGACTGACCAGCGAGAATCCGGCCGAGATCCTGCCTGTGGATCGCCGCCAGGCCCTTGGGCCTGGTTCCAAGCCGAACGAATCGATCCTGGTCGTCAAGACCGCGGGTCCCAATGACGGCCCCCCCGAGCCCGAGGGAGTCGACCCCGCGTTCACGCGTCCCAACGCCATGATCACCAGCGCGGACCCGACGGTCATCCAGCACGCCCGGCGCGCGGTGGGCAACGCGACGGACCCCTGGATCAAAGCCTCGAGGATTCAGAAGTGGGTCGCTCAGAATCTGCGCGACAAGAACTTCGAGATCGGCTTCGCGCCCGCGTCGGAGGTTGCGCGGGACCTCTCTGGGGATTGCACCGAGCACGGCGTGTTGACCGCCGCGATGTGTCGAGCCGTCGGCGTTCCGTCGCGCGTGGTCGTCGGGCTGGTCTACGCCGAACAACTTGGCGGATTTGGTTTTCATCTCTGGAACGAGGTCCACGTCAATCGAAGGTGGGTCGCGATCGACTCCTCGTTCGACCAGGAGGCCGTTGACGCGGTCCACGTCAAGCTGGCCGACTCAAGTCTTGACGGGGTCGCACCCTTCGAGGTGTTTCTGCCGATCGTTCGTGTGTTCGGCAAAATGTCGCTCGAGCCGATCGAGATTCGTTGAATTGTCAAAACGCCGACGATGGCCCGCGGGAGGCCACCGCGTTTTGGCGCTCCCTTGACGTCACGTCGGCACTTGCCGAGGGGTCCTCGCCAGGCGTAGACTTGCGCGCGGCGAGGACCGGGCCGTGTCGGCGGATCGCGACGAGATTCCCGGTCCGTCCGTGACGACACGGAGGCACGGCGATGACCGGGACGCGACGACGTCGATGGTTCAGGGGGTTGTGGGTCGGGACGTTGGGCCTCTGCGTTCCGGCGGCGGCCGCGCTGGCGCGGGACCCTCAGGCGAAGCGAGCCGTTCCCCAGGGGGCGGCGACGACGCCCGAGGAGCGGCTTCTCCAGGCGCTCCAGGCCAATCCGGTCACGGCCCCGTTTCGATTCACGGTCAAGAGGGTCAACGGGAAGTACGCGCTCTCGGGACGAGTCGCCAGTGGGGCGGTCCATGACTTCGCGATTCAGACCGCCATCGAACTCGGCGTCCCGGTCCGCGACGACCTCGTGATCGACACGGGACTCGGCGCGCTCCTGGCTCCGAGCGCGCCGCCTGGGGGATTCGCCGTCAGGGGGCCACTTCCCCTCCCCGGCCTGGGCCCGTTCGACTTCCCCGTCGTCACCTTCGACCGGCCGCTCCTGGTCGATCCCTCGCCGTACCCGGTTCTCGATGCATTTCCAGCGCCGGGTGGGCCGCCGGGCCTCACGCTCCCCTCCGACTCCGTCGAACTGACGGTGGACGTCCGAGGTGTGGCGTATCTCCGAGGGACGGTCCCCTCGCTGGAGGACCGAGAGGCGCTGGCGCGGAAAGTCGCCGCGGTTCCCGGCATCGTCCAGGTGGTCAACCTCCTGGCCGTGAACCCGGAAGTCGCCGCCCTCGTCGAGACGCCGCCACCTCCCCCGCGCCCGATCGGACCGATCCCACCCGCCGAGCCCCCCGTCGTCGTCCCGAAACCGCCCGCGATCGAAGCGACCGATCCGCTGGTGGAGCGAGTCGACGAGGCGATTCTCCGACGCCCCGCGCTCAACGGTCTGAGAATCCAGGTCGGAAACCGCGACGGGGTCGTCACGCTCTCGGGGGACGTCCCGACCGTCTACGAGGCGATGGTCGCGTACCGGGCCGCGCAACAAACCCCCGGGGTGCGCGAGGTCGAGGATCGACTGAGCTTCGCTCTTCCCGAGGAGGGACGTGTCAACCCGCTGGCCCGCAAGGGACGGCCCGAGGATATCGAGCCATTCCTCCTCGCCCACGTTCGCCGGCAACTTGGCGACGCCGCGCACGTCGATCAGGTCGAGGTTCAGGGCGACGCGCTGGAAATTCAGGGCACCGTGGACCGTCAGGGCGACGTCGCGAGGGTCGAGGCGACCCTGCGCTCAATCCCGCTTCTGCGAGGGTTTCGGCTCCAGCCCCGGTTTCTCAAAGAATAGCCGACGCCCCGCTCTTGGACGCTCATCGACGCCCGCGGCAGGTCTCGGCGACGGTCGCCTGAAAAAGATGGGAAAGATTTGACGACGGTCTCATTGAAAAAAGTGGAGAGACTCTCTGGAGTTGCGGCGAGTTTGCCCTTGATCGTTCCTCCCCGACCCCCGTAGGATGCCCCCCTGTGTCCACCCCCCACGCGAGCGTCCGCTTCGCGAGAGTGGGTCGCGACCGCGAATCAACCACGAACCGACTGGTCGACCACGTCGACCGCCCAGGGAAAAGGGATCGGGCACGAATGATCGCCGACAAGGAGGGTGGCGCGTACTCCCCGGGGTCAAGGGTCATGGAGATGGGACGCGGGATTCCCGCGGCGCTCGAGGGTTGTGAACCCGCGATCTCGGCCGAGGAGATCGAATCGTCCCTGGCGGCGTCAAGCCAATGGCTGTACGACCGCCAACACCACGACGGACACTGGGTGGGTGAACTCGAGGGGGATACGATCCTCGAGTCGGAATACGTCTTGCTGCTGACGTTTCTCGGCCGGGAGTCCGAGGAGGTTTGCGTCAAGGCATGTAAATATCTCCTGGATCTCCAGCTTCCCGACGGCGGCTGGGCGATTTACCCGGGCGGGCCTCCGGAAGTGAGCGCCTCGGTCAAGGCGTACTTCGCCCTGAAGATCGTGGGAGTTCCCGCGACCGACCCGGCGATGGTGAAGGCGCGTGAGGCGATCCTGAGGCTGGGCGGGGCCCAGGCTTGCAACAGCTTCACGCGATTCTACCTGGCGTTGCTCGGGCAGATCGCGTACGAGGATTGTCCGACGGTCCCGCCGGAACTGGTGCTGATCCCCTCCTGGCTGAACTTCAGCCTCGCGGCCATGTCCGCCTGGACCCGGACGATCGTGGTCCCGCTGGCGATCATGTCGGCCCACAAGCCGGTCCGAACGCTCGAACCCGAGCGGGGAATCGCGGAACTCTTTCGCGACGATCTGCCGCGGCACCCCCGACGTTGGACCAGGAACCCCCTGACCTGGACGAACTTTTTCCTGCTGGTCGACAAGGGGTTGAAACTCGCCGACCGCTGGTTGCCTTCCGCCATGCGACGGCGAGGGCTCCGCGCGTCGCACCGCTGGATGTTCGATCATTTCGAGAACTCGGACGGGCTCGGCGCGATCTTTCCACCGATGATCTACACGGTCATCGCCCTGGAATGCCTCGGCTACGAGCGCGATTCCGCCCCGTACCGCTGGGCGCTCGACCAGCTTGACGACCTTCTGATCGAGGAGGACGGCAAGGTCCGGTTCCAGCCCTGCGTCTCGCCGGTCTGGGATACCGCGATCGCGACCATCGCCCTCGCGGACGCCCAACCCCAGGAGGACCACCCCGCGCTGAACCGGGCGGTTCGCTGGCTCCTGGAAAAGGAGGTGCGAGGTCCGGGAGATTGGTGCGTCCGACGCCAGGGAGTCGAACCCTCCGGCTGGCACTTCCAGTATCGGAACGAGCTCTACCCGGATATCGACGACACCGCGATGGTCCTGCTCGCGCTTCAACGCACGCCGGTGGCGGCGACCGACGAGGCGCTCGCCGCGACTCGACGCGCGGTCAACTGGCTGCTCGCCATGCAAAACAGCGACGGCGGCTGGGCGGCGTTCGACGTGGATATCGACAACGAGGTGTTGACCAAGGTCCCCTTCGCCGACCACAACGCGATGCTGGACCCGAGCTGCGCGGACATCACCGCGCGGATCCTCGAGATCCTCGGAACCCTGGGCTACCGCAAGGGTCATCCCGCGGTCGATCGAGGGCTCGCCTATCTCTGGAAGACGCAGGAGCCCGAGGGCTGCTGGTACGGCCGCTGGGGAGTGAACTACATCTATGGCACCTGGCAGGTGCTCCAGGGTTTGAAAGCGCTCGAACTTCCCATGGACCTCCTTCCCCTCCGTCGAGCGGCCGACTGGCTCGAATCGGTCCAGAGGCCAGGTGGCGGCTGGGGAGAGACCTGCGAAACGTATGACGATCGATCGTTGATGGGCCAGGGGGAGCCAACCGCCTCTCAAACGGCCTGGGCCGTGCTGGGCCTGATCGCCGCGGGTAGGGCCGACTCCGACCCCGTCCGCCGCGGCGTCCGGCACCTCGTCGAAACCCAGAGCGCCGATGGAAGCTGGGACGAGCCCTTCTATACGGGAACCGGGTTCCCGAAGGTCTTCTACCTGAAGTATCATTATTACCGGATCTATTTTCCCTTGATGGCCTTGGCGAGGTATCAGGCCGCGGCGGTTCCCGCCCCGCGAAACCCCGCGCTGAGCGTGAGCGCCGAGGCCGCCTTGGCGGTGGGGTCCGGCGCGACCGCGAGCGTCCTGAAACTTTGAATTCCGCGCGCCCCGCGCCGACCGCTCCCCCGAGAATCGCCGTCGTACCCAGGCCACCCATCGAACGACGTCCGCCGGAGACCCCGCGACATGCGGTTCCCCATCAAGGTCACGACCCGCATCGCCCGCTACGTGCTTGAGAAGAAGCTGACCCGCAAGGATCGCTTCCCCATGGTTCTGATGCTCGAACCACTGCACGCCTGCAACCTGACGTGTACCGGCTGCGGGCGCATCCGCGAGTACGAATCCACGATCAAGCAAAAGCTCTCGATCCAGGAGTGCCTCGACGCCGTGGACGAATGCGGCGCGCCCGTCGTCTCGATCTGCGGCGGCGAGCCGATGATCTACCCTGGCATCGGCGAGTTGACCGCCAAGATCCTGGAGCGCAAGAAGGTCGTCTACCTTTGCACCAACGGAATGTTCATTCGTAAGAAGCTGAACGAGTTTAAACCCAGCGACACGTTCTTCTTCAACGTCCACCTCGACGGCCTTCGAGAGACCCACGACCTCGCCGTCGAACGCGAGGGGGTCTTCGACTCCGCCATCGACGGGATCAAGGCCGCCAAGGAGGCCGGGTTCCTCGTCTGCTCGAACACCACGGTCTTCAAGGAGACCGACATGGTCGAGCTGGACCGGATGTTCGCCTACCTCACCGAGATCGGCGTCGACGGGTTCATGATCTCGCCAGGCTACGGCTACGCCGCGGTCGACGCCAAGGAACTCTTCATGACCCGGGACGACATCCGGGCCAAGTTCCGAGCGGCCGACGCGATGTTCAAGAAATACCGGTTCAACACCTCGCCAGTGTATCTGGAATTCCTCCAGGGCAAGCGCGAGATGTCCTGCACCGCCTGGGGAAACCCCACGCGGAACGTCAAGGGATGGAAGGGCCCCTGTTACCTGATCACCGACGTCCACCACGCCTCGTTCGACGACCTCTTGAACAAGACCCCCTGGGAGAAGTACGGTTACGGCAAGGATCCCCGTTGTGAGGACTGCATGGTTCACTCCGGGTACGAAGCCTCGGCCGCGCTGGGGGTCAACGGGCGACTTGGCGACACGTTCAAGATGATCAAATGGACGATGGCCTGATCCGAATTCGGGTGACGTCATGAGCGGGGCGGCCGATCGCCCCGACTCGCCCGCCCCCGCCCCCGCGCCGACGGCGGCCGACGTGGGGATCGTCGCGGCGCTGGAGATCGAGGTCGGCTACCTCATCGATCGACTCGAAGGCGTTCGGCGTTACTCGGGCGCCGCCGGCACGGTGGTCGAAGGAGTCCACGCCGATAAACTCGTGGCGGTGATCGTGGGGGGTGTGGGGCGCGTCGCCGCCAGGAACGCCACGACGACGCTGCTGGATGGACACCGCCCCCGCTGGATCGTCTCGGCCGGCTTCGCCGGGGCCCTCGACCCGGACCTTCGACGGAATGACGTGCTGTTGCCTCACGAGATCGTCGTGGCGGACGAAACGGGCTATCGCGTCGACTTCACGATCGAAT
>JBFWRA010000282.1:0-5946 GCA_050249155.1 Isosphaeraceae bacterium
CGCGAGCCAGTTCCAGGCCACGCCCGCCCACCAGGAGCCTGAGGGCCAGGTCCCCCGATTGATCGCCCCGGGGGGGAAACTGCCCACGACGTCGTGGTAGTTGTGGCAAGCCAGCGCCAACTGCTTCAGGTTGTTGACGCACTGGGCGCGGCGGGCGGCCTCTCGGGCCGACTGCACCGCGGGCAGCAACAGGGCGATCAACACCGCGATGATCGCGATGACGACCAAAAGCTCGATCAATGTGAACGCGCGTCGACGCATCCGCAACCTCCCGGAGAACGGAAGACCACGCCGTACCGGGGTCGACACGAGCGGAGGCCCGCCCGCCTGACGACCCGTCGGTGCACGAACCGCCAACCGATCGATCCAGAGAAAAGACAAGCCCCCGCCAATGTGTAACAACCTTCGATCTCCTGAGCAAGCGCCAATTATTCAACAAATCAAAAACACCCCCGACCACCTCGGATGGACGGAACAGGTTGACTTTGACACCCCGGCGCGATACGTTCAACAACGGTTAAGCAACGTGTGCGACACGATGATCGTCTCCTCACGACGGATCGCAACGATGCGAAGTGGACCTGAAGCGAATCGGCGGATCGCGACGTGCCTGGTTCTCGGGTGGGCGTTTGGCCTCCTCGGTACGGCGCGCGGTGACGAGCCCCTTCATCGCCGCGTCGACCGGCTGGTGGAGGCGTCCCTCACCGTCGAGCCGGCCGCCCACTCGACCGACGCGGAGTTTCTTCGTCGGGCGTTCCTGGACCTTCACGGCATGATCCCCAGCGCCGAGGAGGCCAGGGCGTTTCTGGACGACCCCTCGCCTTACAAGCGCACCCGCTTGATCGATCGCTTACTGGACGATCCCGCTTACGCCTGGAGGATGGCCGAGATCTTCGACCTGACGTTGATGGAGCGTCGGGCGGAGACGCACGTCAAGACGGCGGACTGGCGGGCGTTCCTCCGCGAGGCGTTCGCCGAGAATCGGCCCTACGACCAGCTCGCCGCGGAGATCCTCGCGGCCGACGGGCTGGAACGCGCGCCGGGGCGTCGGGCGGCCGCCCGGTTTTTCCTGGACCGACAGGCCGAGCCGAATCTACTGACCCGCGACGTGGCCCGGATTTTCCTCGGCAGGGACGTGCAGTGCTCCCAGTGCCACGATCACCCGCTGGTGGACGACTACAAACAGGCCCATTATTACGGGCTGTTCGCCTTCGTCAGCAGGACCACGCTGTTCGACCAACCCGGCGTGGGCAACGTGCTGGCCGAGAAGGCGGAAGGGGACGTGACGTATTCCTCCGTGTTCAAGAAAGGAGTCACGCACAAGACCGGTCCCAGGGTCCTCGACGGCCCCGCGGTGCCCGAGCCGGACGTGGCCAAGGGGGCCGAGTACCTGCTGGCTCCCGACAAGAACAACAAGGTTCGCCCCATTCCCAGGGTCAGCCGCCGAAAGGAGCTAGCCGGGGCCGTCGCGAAGGCGAACCTCCCCGAGTTCAACAAGAACGTCGCCAACCGGCTCTGGGCGATCCTGATGGGCAAGGGGCTGGTCCACCCGCTGGACATGCACCACGCGGACAACCCCCCGAGCCACCCCGAGCTTCTGGACCTGCTGGCCGAGGAATTCGCGGCCTCGGGTTATGACGTGAAGACGTTTCTCCGGGAACTGGCGCTGACCAGGACCTATCAAAGGTCCAGCGAACCACCCCCGGGCCCAGGCCCCGCGGAAAACGCGTCCGCGGAATTCGAATCGTCGACGGAACCGCCCGCGCTCTCGGTCGCGACGCTCAAGCCGCTGTCGCCCGAGCAACTGGCCTGGAGCGTGATGCGAGGGCTGGGCCTGGTCGAACCGGCCCGCCGCGAAGCCGAACGCCGGCTGGGCGGGGCCGACCCCAGGCTCTCGGCGATCTTCGCGACCGACGCGAAGCGCGAGGCGTTGCGACGTCGGATGATCGAAGAATCGGTGCATGAGCAACTCAAGAGTGGCGTCGACCCCTTCGTCCGCCAGTTCGCGGCCTCCGCCGGCCAGCCTCAGGACGGCGTCGAGCCGACGGTCCACCAGGCCCTCTTTCTCAGCAACGGAGAGCCGATCCAGTCGTGGCTGGCCCCCTCGGGCGACCGGCTCGTGGGCCGGCTGGAGAAATTGACCGACCCCTCGGCGCTCGCGGAAGAGCTCTACCTGAGCCTCTACACAAGGCGGCCCACCGCCGAGGAGCGAGAGGCCGTGGCGGCCTATCTCGCCACCCGAGCCGCGGAACGCCCGGCGGCGCTGAAAGAACTCGTCTGGGCGCTGCTGGCCTCGACCGAATTTCGCTTCAATCACTGATCCGATCCCCCGCCAACGGAGCGCGACCGATGCGGTGTCATTACGCATGCGGAACGAACGATCATGTGATCTCACGTAGATCGTTTCTCTCGGGAACGGCCGCCGGGCTCGGCCTGGCCTCGGGCTTCGGTTTCAGCGGACTGACGCTGCCGACGGTCGCGGCCGACCTGGCGAGCAGGGAGCGTCAGGTCCTTTTGATCTGGCTCGCCGGCGGGGCCAGTCAACTGGAGACCTGGGACCCCAAGCCGGGGACCTCGACCGGCGGACCGTTCCGAGCCATCGAGACGTCGGTCCCCGGCGTCAAGATCACGGAGCTCATGCCCCGCACCGCCAGGCTGACCCACCACATGGCGTTGGTTCGAGGCGTGAACACCAAGGAAGACGACCACGGCAAGGGATACACCTTCATGCATACCGGGCGTCGGGAGACGCCTGGGCAGCAGTACCCGCACATCGGGTCGGTCCTGGCGAAATACCTGTCGACCGAGACCAACCCGCTGCCGGGCTATATCCACGTTCAACCCGGCGGCGGCGGGCTGAGCGGAAGCGAGGCGGCGTTTCTCGGGCCGAAGTACGGCTCGCTGGTGCTGGGCAACGGCAACGCGCCGGCGAACACCGCGCGCCCGGGGGCCCTGGGAGACGCGGGCGCGGCGGGCCGGGACGCCTTCCGTCGCGGCCTGAACGACCACTTCGCCAAACGTCGAAGGACCGCCGAGACCGACGCCTACACGACGACGTATGAACAGGCCCTTCAACTCATGGAGCGTCGCGTGGTCTTCGACGTGACCAGGGAAGCGGCGCGAGACCAGGAGCGTTACGGCTCGCACGACCTCGGCCGCCATTGCCTGCTGGCCTGGCGGCTGCTGGGAGCGGGCGTCACGTTCGTCAAGGTGACGCATTCGAACTACGACACCCATAACGAAAACTTCGACTTTCACCTGGAACAGGTCGGCGAGTTCGACCAGGCGTTCTCCGCGCTGCTGAGCGACCTGGCGAGTTCGGGGAGGCTGAGTCACACGCTGGTCGTGGTGATGTCCGAGTTTGGCAGGACGCCGCGGATCAACCACCTTTACGGCCGAGATCACTGGAGCGCGGCCTGGTCCGTCGCCCTGGCGGGCGCGGGGATCAAGCCTGGCGTGGTGTACGGCAAGACCAATGAGAAGGGCACGGAGGTGACCGACGGCCAGGTTCACGCGGGGCACCTTTTCCACACCTACATGAAGGCGGTCGGCCTTGATCCCGACGACCCGTTCGACGTCAACGGGCGCGCCATTCAGATCGCGGACCCGGCCGCCTCGGCGGTGAAGGAACTGCTGGCATGAGCGCCGAGCCTGAGAAAGCCCACGTGTCCGCCGAGTTCGTTCACAAGGCCCCGTTGATCGCCTGTCGGTTTGATCGGAAGAATCCGCACGTGTTCGCCTCGGCCGAGGACGGTTCGGTCCAGCGTTGGGACCTGAACGCCACCGAACCGGCCAAGGCCGCCCCGGTTCCGTACCTGGGGCACGAGAGCTGGGTCTTCGCCCTGGCCCCCCACCCTGACGGCCAGACCGTGCTCACCGGTGGCGGAGATGGAAAGCTCATCTGGTGGTCGGCTTCCTCGGAGAAGCCCGAGCCCGCGCGGGTGGTCGAGGCCCATGCCGGATGGGTCCGGTCCATCGCGCTCAGCCCCGACGGCCAGACCGTCGCCACGTGTGGAAACGATCGAATCGTCCGCCTCTGGGCGTTCGCCGACGGAGCCCCGTTGATGGAACTGCCGGGGCACGACCGGCCCGTGTATCGGCTCATGTTCACTCCCGACGGCCGTTCGTTGATCTCGGCGGACCTGCTCGGTCGGGTGATCGTCTGGGATCATCGTCCAGGCAAGGAGGGCCGACGCCTGGACGCCGGGAAGTTGTACAAATATGAGGGTGGGCAGGGTGTGGATTACGGCGGAGTCCGGGACCTCGCGCTCAGCCCCGACGGCACGTACCTGGCCTGCGCGGGGCTCGTCGAGGCGAGCAACCCCTTGGGGGCGGTCAGTAATCCCGCGATCCTGATCTTCGACTGGCGAACCGGCCAGGAATTCAAGCTGATCCGCCCCAAGGACGATTCCAAAGGGGTGATGTGGGGTCTGCGATACCACCCCGACGGGTTCCTGATCGGGGCCTCAGGAGGCACCAGCGGAGGACGCCTCTGGTTCTTCAAACCCGAGGGGCCGAACGAATTCCACAAGTTCGCCCTGCCGAACACCGCCAGGGACCTGGACCTCCACCACGACGGGCTCCGCCTGGCCACCGCCCACCACGACGGCAAGCTGCGCGTCACGACGCTCGCTCCGAAGCCGGCCTAGCGATCCCGCGAACGTTCGACGATGCCACGCCTCGTGGACGTCGCCAGGCTTTGGAAAGAGGGCCGTTCCCTGTTTCAATATGGACGACGTTCCATCACGTTGAGGGGTGCCACGGGTTCGTCCGCGAACCCGTGCGCCCAAGCCTCGCCAGAAGACACGGGTTCGCGGACGAACCCGTGGTACCCAGCCGGCCAACTTCCCCATTTCGAAACAAGGACTGGCCCTGGCTTTCGGAAAGCCCACGCTATCCCATTCAGGCACCCCTCGTTATCCTGAACCTGGCGTTCGAGGAATTCGCGAGGGCCTCTCCCTGAATTGGGAGGGGAATGGGGTGGGACCCGATGTCGGAAGGCGCTCCCCTGGTTGATCCCGTTCCGGTCGATCCGGTCTCCGCGCCCAGACCAGGGCGGCGGAGAATTCGCGTGATCGTCACGGCGAGTCTCAGCCTGATCCTGGCCTGGCTCGCGGCGGCCTACATTCTGCTTCCGCTGGCCTGGAGACACTACGAGCACAATCCAGGACTTCAGAACGCCCCCAAGACCACGCTCACCGCCCAGGGCATTCCTGGAGACCCGCTCAACGTCGGCCTGATCGGTGAGGAGAAGGACGTCGTGGCCGCGATGCTCGGAACCGGCTGGCACCCCGCCGACCCCGTCACGCTTCGCTCCAGCCTGGAGATCGCCGATAGCGTGCTTCTGGACCGTCCTTACGCGGACGCGCCGGTGAGCCCCCTGTTCGTCTTCGGACGCAAGCAGGATCTGGCCTTCGAAAAGCCGATCGGCCAGAGCGCCCGGCACCGGCACCACGTCCGGTTCTGGAAGTCGGTGGAGCTGGGACAGGAGGGTTCGCCCCTGTGGGTCGGCGCGGTGACGCTCGACCGGAGCGTGGGCTTGAGTCACCGCACCGGGCAGATCACGCACCACATCGCCCCCGACGTCGACGCCGAGCGAGACGCCCTCATCGCGGGTCTCCGCGACGCGGGGCTGCTCAAGGTCATCTACCAGGTCACGGGTGTCGGCGCGACCCTGAACGGCCGCAACGGCGGCGGAGACCGCTACGACACCGACGGCGAGATGACCGTCGGCGTGCTCGCGCCCGGGGGCCACGCCGACACGAGTCTCGCCCGCCTGGCCAACCCTCCCGCCGTGCGGTTCAAGGAACAGCTCTGGTCGGTCGTCCGGCCGCTGATGCGTTCCCTGCCTGATCCGTCCTCGCCCTGACCGGCGTCAGGCGGACCTGAACGTCGCGGGGCTGGCAACGCTCGCGGATCGCCTCGACCTCGGCGACGTCGGCCGGG
>JBFWRA010000283.1:0-5940 GCA_050249155.1 Isosphaeraceae bacterium
ACCTCCTTCCCCGCGTCGGCCCAAAGCGCCCCTCCGCCGGCCACAATGACGGGCCGAGTCGCCTGTCGGAGCAATTCGGCGGCGCGATGGACGCTCGTGCCGTCGGGGGGAGCGACCTCCTCGGCGGTCGACTCCCCACCCGACTCGGGATCCGACTCAACCCTGGCCTTCATCACGTCTTGCGGCAAAATCAACGCCGCGGGTCGTGGGCGTCCCGTGGTCATCGCGTTCCAGGCCGCTTGTAAGCATGATCGCATTGATGCGGGACGGGTCACGATCTCGCACGATTTTGTGATGGGACGCAGGAGCCCATGGAGGTCGATTTCGTGGTATGCTCCACACTCCTGGTGCATCCGGTCCGCGTTGACCTGACCGGTCAGCAGGAGGAGTGGGACGGAGTCGGCCCAGGCCTCGGACACGCCCGTGATCGCGTTCGTCGCTCCCGGACCGGCGGTGGTGCAGATCACTCCAGGGCGACCGGTGACCCTCGCGTACCCGTCCGCCGCGAAAGCTCCGGCCTGTTCATTCCGGATCAGGATCGTTCGCGGACTGTCACGTCGGACGATCGCGTCGTAAATCGTCGTGGAGTGCGACCCTGGCATCCCGAAGACGTGACGAACCCCGACCGCTTCAAGCTCCTCGGCCAGGAGATCCGCCGTTCTCAACGCCAAATCCGGGCCGACCCCGGTCTGATTCTTCCGCGATGGCATGATCTGGATGATCCCATGTGCTGTGGCAAAATAGCATCATTCGTCGGGAATCGGGTGTCCACTCTTGATTTCTTTTGGGCTGTTGGGTTTCCTTAAAATAGCGATTCAGCGGTTCACGGTCTTTGGGGGGGATACCGCCCCGGGTGTGAAGGAGTTGAGTTTGTGGGCCGACCGGGGCGTTCACGGGGACCGGCGAGCCCGCGTTGGAGTTGAGGATAGCAGGCTCCGGGGGAGAGGCAATCTTGGTCAGGCAACCGATCGAGCAGTTCTTCGAAGCGTGTGAGGCGGCGCCTCCGTTGCAGCTTCGAGGGATACCCCGACGTCCTGACGGGAGCCCAGGGACGCCGCGGTCCTGGACCCTGTCGGCCCCGTTCGCGGTCGTGGGCAGCGACCCGAGGGCGGACCTCTTCCTGGACGACCCGCTGGTCAGTCCCCGGCATTGCCTGCTTCAGGTGCTGGGTCCGAAGGTGCTCGCGATCGATCTGGGGAGCGACCGCGGCCTGCTCGCCTCGGAAGGGCCCTGCCTGGCGGGCTGGATCGAGCCTGGTCGCGACGTGGGAATCGGCAACCATCTTCTGGGCCTGCTGGCCGGACCACCCGAATCCTGGCGACGGCCGGCCGAGTTTCCCTCACCGCCGACGTTCGCGGAAGTCCCCTTGCTCTCCGGCCCTCTGCCCAGGATCGTCCTGGAGATTCGGGCGCGCCGGCTCAGCACGTCCTGGGGAATGCGCGGGGCGATCGTGCTGGTGGGAAGTGATCCCTCCTGTTCGCTGCGGCTTTCCGGTCCGGGGATCTCTCGATTTCACGCGGCTCTGGTCCGGACCAATCGGGGGCTCTGGGTCATCGACCTGCTGGGGAACATGGAACGAAACGTGGGTGAAGGCATCCACGTCAACGGACAACCGGTACGATTCGCGATTCTGTCCGAAGGGGACCGACTGGACGTCGGCGATTTCTGGATCTCCCCGCGGGTCCATGTCGCCAGGCCGATCTCGACCGGGATTCTGGGCGACCTCGGCAAGACCGCGACCACTCGCTCCTCCGAGGCGGCGCTCGCGGCCAGGACGAACCGACCCCTGACCGTGCCGCGCGTCGTGGAGCCCGACGAGCGAGATCCCGACACCTTCACCTCGGACCTGATCCGGCTGATCGACTTCCAACGGTCGGAAATCGCCGCGCTTCGTCGCGACGTCGACCTGCTCCGCGGAGAACTGAAGGCCGCGTTGTCCTCGGTGGCGCGCCAGGACGGCCTGACTGAACCCCCCGTTTCCCAGCGACCGTCGATCCGGAACTCGCGGCCCCGAATCCTTGGCACCGCGTTTCGCAAACCGGCCCAGAAGCTTCCCGCTCCCAACGATCCCCGAGGAACGACCGAGGTTCCGACTCCCGTCATCCCCCCCCACGACGAGCCCGGACGCGTCGGTCACTCGCACGCGGGGCCCAGCGACGCCCTGGCCTACTGGTGAGCGGTCCGCGCGGGTGAAGCACGACTCGCCCGTCACGATCGAACGCCCGGGGTGTGCGGCGGGGCCCGACCCGCCTAACATGTAAGGGTATCCCTCCTTGCCACCCCGCGAGCGCCAACCTCATGACCCGTCGCGCAATCCTCGCCTCCCAAGTCGAGCCGACTCCTTCCGTGAGGAACGCTCTGGAGGCGCGATACCGCCAGGTCCGGGCCACGACCGAATGGCTCCGCGCGCCCCTGGAGATCGAGGACCTCGTGCCGCAGTCCATGCCGGACTGTAGCCCCACGAAGTGGCACCTGGCCCACACCTCCTGGTTCTTCGAGACGTTCCTCCTGAAACCGGCCGGCGACGCGCGGAACGTATCCGACCCAAAGTACGCCTATCTATTCAATTCGTACTACAACGCCCTCGGTGAGCGGATCGAGCGCCCTCGGCGCGGCCTGTTGACGCGCCCCACGGTGGCGGAGGTCCAACGTTATCGCGAGGCGGTCGACCAGCGCATGCTCGCCCTGATCGATTCGGCCGACGAGAGGGAGCTGGCCAGGCTCGCCCCCCTGGTCGAGCTGGGGCTGAACCACGAGCAACAGCATCAGGAATTGATCCTCACCGACGTCAAGCATCTCCTGGGTTGCAATCCCCTCCGACCCTCCTATCGAGGGCGATCGGGTGTCGAGGAACCGACGCCGGGATTGAAACCGTCGGCGAATTCCTGGGTCGAGTTCGCGGGCGGCCTCGTCTCGGTCGGTTTTGAGGGAGACGGCTTCGCTTTCGATAATGAATCGCCCCGACATCAGGTGTTCCTGCGACCCTACCGGCTCTCGGATCGGCCCGTGTCCAACGGCGATTTTCTGGCGTTCCTGGAGGACGGCGGTTACGACCGTCCCGAATTCTGGCTCTCCGACGGTTGGGCCGCCAGGCTCGCTCAGGGTTGGTCCGCGCCGTCGTACTGGGAGAAGGCCGACGACGGGGCCTGGCGCATCTTCACTCTCGACGGCATGCGGGCGCTGGATCTGGCCGAGCCGGTCTGTCACGTCAGCTTTTACGAGGCCGACGCGTTCGCGAGGTGGTCCAACGCCCGGCTCCCCAGCGAGTTCGAATGGGAACACGCCGCGTCCACGACGTCCGTCGAGGGGAATTTCCTCGAAACCGAGGCGTTCCACCCCCGGGCGCGGTCGGGCGCGTCGTCGACTCCTTCGCAACTCTTCGGCGACGTCTGGGAATGGACCGCCAGCCCCTACCTGGCCTACCCAGGCTACCGGCCGCTCGAAGGGGCGTTGGGCGAATATAACGGAAAATTCATGTGTAACCAGTTCGTGCTGCGAGGAGGTTCGTGCGCCTCGCCGTCGAGCCATCTTCGGGCGACGTACCGCAACTTCTTTCCTCCCGACGCCCGTTGGCAGTTCAGCGGGCTACGGCTGGCTCAGGACGGCTGAGGGGGTTCCGTCGACGTGTCCGGGCGGTTAGAATTCCTGACCGCTGGGAACCATCGACGTCCCCCTGGGGACGTGGCCCAACTCCCCGAAGGAGACGCGGGGCGTCAGGAAGCCGCTCCGCCCGCGCTCGGATGCCGATGCCGACACCCGCGACCCCCGTGATCGCCCCTCGCCTCGACGGGCTCGCCACGCCTGGCGTCCGCGACTGGTTCATCAGCGCCTTTCCCGGTGGACCGACCCCGGCTCAGCGGCTGGCCTGGCCCGTGGTGGCCTCGGGAGAGAACCTCCTGCTCGTCTCGCCGACGGGCACGGGCAAGACGCTCGCGGCGTTCCTCGCCATTCTGGATCGCCTCTTCGCCGAGGCCGAGTCGACCGGCCTGGCCACGGGACTCCGTTGCGTGTACGTCTCTCCGCTTCGGAGCCTCAATTGCGACGTCGAACGCAACCTGGCCGGTCCGCTGAGCGGAATTCGCCAGCGGCTGGGACTGCCCGTCAGCCCCGTCTCCGTCGCGGTCCGATCGGGGGACACCACCGCCTACCAACGCAAGAAACAGCGCGAGACCCCTCCCCACCTGTGGATCACCACGCCGGAGAGCCTCTCGCTGTCGCTGAGCCAGCCCGCCTGGCGTGACCTGTGGAAAACGGTCACTCATGTGATCGTGGATGAGATTCATTCCCTGGTTCCCACCAAACGGGGGGCCGACCTGGCGGTCTCGCTCGAACGGCTCTCCGCCAGGGCGGCCAGGGACCCGGTCCGACTGGGGCTCTCCGCCACCTGCCGGCCCGCCGACCCGGTCGCCCGATTCCTCGGCGGGTCCGGTCGAAGCTGCCGGGTGATCGAAGCGCCCGCGCCGCCGGGTTCGCTCCCGATGGAGCTGGAGGTTCAGTCCCTCCTCCGATCCAACGAGCGGCCCCATCGCGGGTTGACGTATCGTCGCTTGTTGAAGCGACTCGCGAAGGCCGTCTCGGAGAATCGGACCACCGTCGTCTTCGCGAACACCCGGGCGTTGACCGAGAAGATCACGCACGACCTTCGACAGACCCTGGGCGCGGACGACTCGGCCGTCGCCGCGCACCATTCCGCCCTGGACGCCGCGCGGCGGCGCGAGGTCGAGGCCGCGCTGAAGGCCGGGACGCTGCGCGCCGTGGTGACCAGCACGAGCCTGGAACTCGGCGTCGATATTGGAACGGCGGACCTCACCGTTCAGGTCGGCTTGCCGGGAACTGTCTCACGCTGCCTTCAGCGCGTCGGGCGGTCGGGCCACGAGGTCGGGGCCGCGTCGCGCGGGCTGTTCCTGGCGGCCACGCCCGCCGAACTCGCTGGCGGGATCGTGACGGCCGCCGAGGCGCGCCAGGGACGCGTTGAACCGCTCCGACACGTCAACGCCCCCCTCGACGTCCTTTGCCAGCAGCTCGTGGGGATGGCCTGCGAGGGGGAATGGTCGTGCGACTCGGCCTTCGCGCTGGTCCGAAACGCCAGGCCGATGGATACGTTGACCCGAGCCGACTTCGACGCCTGCCTGTCGTTCCTCGCCGGTGACCTCGCCTCTCCGGCCGGAGCCTACGAGCCAGAGCCTGGTGCGTCACCGCGCTGGACCGCGCCTCGAATCTGGAAACGCGGCGGCTTCTTCGGCGTGCGGAACCAGCGGGTCGTCCGATGGTTCCGTCGCAACGTCGGAACGATCACCTCGGAGGAGTCGGTCCGGGTGCTCGCCGACGGCGTCGACGTGGGAACGCTCGAAGGGGCCTACGCGGAACGGCTTCAGCCTGGCGATCGGTTCGTGCTCGACGGCAGGGCCCTGTCATTTCAGCGCCTCGAAGGTCTGGTGGCCTTCGCCAGGGCGACCGTCGGCGAACCGGACCTGCCGCGATGGACCAGCGACCGCCAGTCCCTCAGCGCGGAACTCGCCCAGGCGCTGGCGGGGTTCCGCGACGAGGCGGCCCGACGATTGCGGGACGGTCCCGAGGCGCTTCGAGGCTGGCTCCTGGGCGATCACGGCGTCGATCCCGAGGCCGCCGCCACGCTCACCACGCTTTTCGACCTCCAGGAACGATACAGCGAGGTTCCCGACCCAGGGCGCCTGCTGGTCGAGGAATGGCCCGACGATCAAGAACCAGGTCATGTGTACGACTTCCACGCGCCGCTCAGTCGGGCGGCCTGTGAGGCGATCGGTCGCTCGACCGCCGCGCGACTTGGTCGGCGATTCGGCCGCGACCTGACGCTCCACGTCGCCGACCTCGGCTGGTCGATCCGACTCCCCGGCGACTCCCGACTTGGCCCGACCGACCTCGCGACGCTCCTCGATCCCGCCGGATTCACCGACGACGTCC
>JBFWRA010000284.1:0-5938 GCA_050249155.1 Isosphaeraceae bacterium
CGGAACGTCGGAGGATCCGCTTGGCGAGGCCATCCCGGCCGAGAAAAAGCGGACGCTGCGGCGCTTTCTCGAAGACCATGCGGACCGGGTCTCGGGCCTGATCCCGGTCGACCCGGGCCGGCCGGAGGCGAGCTGCCGGAAGATGGAGGAATGGATCCGCGACGGCCCGTGCGTGGGCGTCAAGTATTACGGAGGGAACCCGCGGGGGGTGACCTGCGGTCACCCGAACAACGACCCGATCATCAGGCTGGCCGCGGAGCTGGAGGCGATCGTCTACATTCATACCTGGATGATCGTCGGCGGAGAGCCGCGGCGCTCCGGGGGAGGGAACAAGGCGGGCGAATCGACCCCGATGGACGTGGCGCTGCTGGCCGAGCGGTTCCCCGAGGTGCCGCTGATCTGCGGCCACTCCGGCGGCGACTGGGAGCTGGGCGTGCGCGCGGTCCGGCGATGGCCCAACGTCTTTGTCGAATTCAGCGGCTCGGACCCGCACTCCGGACAGGTCGACTACTCGGTGGCCCAGCTCGGAGCCGACCGGCTGATCTGGGGCGGGCACGGCCCGTCCCGCTCGTACGCGACCGAGCTGTCGAAGGTCCTCGACGCCGACCTCAGCGAAGCCCAGCGACGACAGATCCTCGGCGCCAACTTGCGGCGAATCGCCGCGCCGTGCTTCCGACGCAAAGGCTATCCCATCGATCCATGATCGAAGGCGGGGCTCAGCCGACGTCGCGCGACAGGGCCTGATGAGCACGGCTCTTGGGATTCGTTCCCGTTCGCGGACGGCCGCCCACCGCCGTACGCCGACGCCCCGTGGCGTCGCAAGCTCCTCCACAGTCACCCAGGCCGGGACGGGGCGATCGCCGGGGGCCCGGTCCTCGACCCTTTGCCAAGGTTGCGAGGGTGGCGTAGAATCCCAGGGTCCGCCCCACGCTCGTCAACCACAACCTCGGACGTCGAGACCGCGTCGTGCCCAGCCTGACCGTTGAGAACTACCTCAAGGCGATCGCCTTGATCTCCGGCCGGGAGGGCTCGGGAGATCGAGTCGGCACCGGCGAACTCGCCCAGGCGCTCAACGTCTCGCCGGGGACCGTCACCGGAATGCTCAAGACCCTCTCCGAGGCCGAGCTCGCCACCTACACGCCCTACGAGGGAGCCAGGCTCACCCCAACCGGCGAGGAAATCGCGCTGAAGGTCATCCGCCGACACCGATTGCTCGAACTGTTCCTGGTCCAGACCCTCGCCATGTCCTGGGACGAGGTCCACGAGGAGGCCGAGCACATGGAACACGCGGCCTCGGAACGGCTCATCGATCGGATCGACGCCTTTCTCGGATATCCCAGCGTCGATCCCCACGGCGATCCCATCCCCAGGGCCGACGGCTCGCTTCCCAACGCGGAGGGAACTCCCCTGTCGCGCATGGCCCCCTCGCAGTCGTTTCGGGTCGTCCGGGTGGTCGACCAGGACCCCGCCTTTCTTCGCTACCTGACCGAGTGCGGGCTCGACCTGAACGCGACCGGGGTCTTGATCGAGAACCGCCTGGAATCCGGAGCGCTCTCGTTCCAGATCCAGGATCGCACCGTGGCCCTGGGCCACGCCGCCGCGGCCAAGGTGCTGGTGATCCCCGCGGGGAAGGATTGACGAACGGCCCCGGAGCGCTCCGCGGTGGAGCCTGTCGATGGGTCCCAGGCCGCTCGAAATCGCCCCAGGGCGACCCGACTCAAGGATCGGAACGGAACGCTCCGCGGATGATCTCCCAGCACGAAAGGCGAGTCCCCAGGATGGATCACGTCGAAGCGGGTCGATTCTGGAACGGGAACGCCGAAGCCTGGACGAAGCTCGCTCGGGCCGGGTATGACGTCTACCGCGACCATCTCAACACCCCGGCGTTCTTTGAAATGTTGCCGGACGTTCGCGGGTTGACGGGGCTCGACGTCGGCTGCGGCGAGGGCCACAACACGCGACTGCTCGCCCAGCGCGGGGCCCGGATGAGCGCCGTCGACGTCGCCGAGGTCTTTATCGGGCACGCGCGGCGGACCGAGACGGACGAACCTCTGGGGATCGACTACCGGGTCGCCAGCGCCGTGGAACTGCCCTTCGAGGACCGGACGTTCGACTTCGCCACTGGCTTCATGAGCTTCATGGACGTCCCGGAGACGGATCGGGTCCTGGCCGAGTCGTTCCGCGTCCTGAGACCGGGTGGCTTCCTTCAGTTCTCGATCTGCCACCCGTGCTTCGACACCCCGCGCCGAAAGAACCTGCGCGACGCCGAGGGGCGGACCTACGCGTTCGAGGTGGGCGACTACTTCCACAGTCCGGACGGCCGCCTGGAGGAATGGCTCTTCCAGGCCGCGCCACCGGAGGCCAGGGTGGGGCTACCGAAGTTCCAGATCCCCCGGTTTCACCGGACCATCAGCCAGTGGATCAATCTCCTGATCGATACGGGCTTCGCCGTGGAACGGATCGAGGAACCCACGCCCAGCGACGAGACCGTTCGATCACGCCCGGAATTGCAAGACGCTCAGGTCGTCTCGTATTTCCTGCACATCCGAGCGAGGAAACCGAGGCGTCATGACCGAAACGGCTCATCGCTATCGACCGACGGTTCCCTGCCGATCCGGTAGGGGGTCGGATCGATCCGAGGGGGTCGGCCGAGCACCAGGTCGGCGATGACCTCGGCGGTCCCCGTCGAGAGTTGCAGCCCCGCCCGCTTGTGCCCGGCCGCCACGAAGGCGTTGACGTATCCGGGGATCGGTCCCAGGTAGGGCCTGGTGTCGACGCTTCCTGGCCTGAGCCCCGCCCAGGCCCGTTCGACCTCCGCCTCGGCGAGCCTCGGGCAGACCATCAGCGCCTCGTCGAGCAACTCCCGAACGCCCAAGGCGGTCGGCCTGACGTCGAATCCCGAATGTTCCTCGGTCGCGCCCACGAGGATTCGGCCGTCGTCCCGGGGCACGAGGTAGTGGCTGCCGTGCTCGACGATCCGCTTCAAGAGGGGTCGTTCCGAGCGAAGCAGGACGATTTGTCCCTTCACGGGAGGGGTCGGGGCGTCCACGCCGAGTCCACCCAGCAGCGCGCCGGACCAGGCCCCGGCCGCCATCACGATCGCGCCGCAGGCGAGCGTGCCGTCGGCCGTCTTCACGCCCGTCACCCGGCCTTCCTTGGTCTCGAATCCCAACGCCCCACGACCCGGCCTGAGCGTGACGCCCCGCATCGTCAACGACCGGATCAGCGCCTGGAGATGTCGGGGGTTCCGGACCTGGGCGCGGTCCGGGAGGAAGTAGGCGACGGTGACCGCCGGGCCGAGCGCCGGCTCGACCCTGTTGAAGTCCCCCTGGGCGAGTTTCTCGAAAACGATGCCCTCCGCCCGCCAGCGCCCGGCCATCGTCCGGAGCTGGTCCGCCTCCTCACTCGACAGCCCGACGTCCACTCCGCCGGTCCTTCGATAGCCGTTGTCGACGCCCGTCTCCTCAAGCAGCGCCGCGGACCACTCGGGATAGAGCGAGGCGCTCCACGATCGCAGATCGGCCGGGGGGTGGGAGCCTGCTCTCTCGCCCTGGGCCGGGATCAGTCCCGCTCCCGCCCACGACGCCTGCCTGCCCAGTTCCCCGCGATCCAGGACGGTGCAGAGCACGCCTTCCGTGGCGAGCCGGTAGGCCACCGACAGCCCGATCACTCCACCGCCAATCACGACCACGTCAGCGGCCATCGCGACCCCGCCACTGAGCCTCGTCGATCTGGAACACCCCGCGCCCCTCGCTGGTCAGGATCAGATCCGAACCCGCCCAGGCGATCGCCTCCACGTCCCCGCCTCCAACGAAGTGAACCCCTCCCACGCGGCGCCAGTCCCCCGCCTCGTTTCTCCGGTAGACGCCGACCTGGCCCTTCGAGACGACCGCGAGCAGTCCGTCGGCCCGCAGATCCGCCCCGGTCGCCGGGCGTTTGAGACCGGGGAGCGTGCCGATCCGCCGAGGGACCGCCGGTCTCAGGAGCGGGGCGGGAGGAACCAGCGGCAACTCGTAGACCTCGGCGTCCCGGCCGTCGAACGTCTTGGCGACGAGCAGGGCGGTCCGGCCGTCGGGGGAGACCGCCAGACTCTCGGCGTCGAACCGGCCCTCGGGCCCGAACCGGTAGTAGATGGCCGTCGAAACCCTGAGTTTGGGAGACGCCTCGGCCTCCTTCGCGAAAGGATCGGGCTCGTCCAGGCGATAGACCATCCGGACCGGGAGCGTGGCCTGATTGTTGCCGACGTCCCCCAGGTAGAGGTGCCCCTGGTCGTCCAGCGCGAGGTCCTCCCAGTCGACGTTCGGCACGTTCAGGCGATACTCGCGGATCAATCGCCCGTCCTTGCGGACCGCGAAGAGCCAGGGAGGGTTGCCCGAGTCGTTATGAACCCAGAACACCCCTTGATGCCGACGGCTGGCCACCACACCGGACGACTCGCGGATGGCCGGGTGTTCGAGGGTTCCGACCTGACGAAGGTTCCCCTCCGCTTCGGGAAATCCGACGACCAGCGAGGAGGCGACGAGGAGGGAGAACATGGGACGGGGAGGTCTCTGGCCACGGTTGCGGAACTCGGATCATGGTAACAAATCGGCGAAGGTCGGGGCCATCCGCGCGGGCGAACGGCGAGCGTCCTGGCGGTAGCGGCTTGCGAAGTCGGCCCCCTGGCGTAAACTCTCGGAACTCCGTGGATCGGCGGAACGGCCTGGTCGGCTGCCTGGACCGGTCGCGATGGCTCCCCAGAGGTTTCGACTCGATGGAATTCCCACAGCTCCGCCCTGGCCTGGTCAAGGACTCGGGCCCAGGCCCCAAGGTGATCGCGTTCTTCCCGAACTCCGCCGAGGGGAACGTGGCGATTCAGTACCTGGTTGCGCTGGGCGTCCCGGGGGACAAGATCGGCGTGACCCCCCCCGACCAGATCGAAGGCGGCCAGGGCATGGTCCTCGCGATCGGCTGCTCCACGCCGGCGACGACCTCGAAAGTCGAGGAACTCTGCCGACGCCACGGCGCGTTCATCCACCGGCAGAGGCGATAAGCCGAGCCCAGCCGACCCCCGTCCGAATGCTCACGCGCGAAACGAACCCAACGCTCCTCCCGCCTCAGGAGTCCCACCCATGCTTCGCACCCTCCCGCTAGCGGCCCTCGGCCTGACTCTTGTTCTCGTGACTCAAACCCAGGCGGGCGAGGACGTTCCCTCCTTCGCCAGGGACCTGCCCCAGATCAAGACCGGTCCTCCGGTCCTGAAGTTCAACGGCAAGGACCTGACCGGCTTCTATCCTTACACGCGCGACCACAAGTACGAAGACCCGAAAAAGGTCTTCACGGTCCACGACGGCCTGCTCCACATCTCCGGCGAGGAGTTCGGCGGCGTGGCGACTTGCGGCAACTTTCGGGACTACCACCTCGTCACCGAATGGAAGTGGGGCGAAAAGACCTGGGCCCCTCGCAAGGACAAGACCCGGGACTCGGGTATCCTGCTCCACTGCGTGGGCCCCGACGGCGTGGCGGGGGGCCAGTGGATGGAGTCCCAGGAGTGCCAGATCATCGAAGGAGGATCGGGCGACTTCATCATGGTGGGAGGCTTGAGCAAGCCAAGCCTGACCTGCGAGACCCGCCTCGGGCCCGACATGCAACTTTATTACGAGAAGGGGGGCGAGGCCGTCACCCGAAACTCCGGGCGGTACAACTGGTGGGGACGCGACCCCGCCTGGAAAGACGTGCTGGGCTATCGAGGCCCGCGCGACGTCGAGAAACCCGTGGGTGAGTGGAACCGCATGGAGGTCATCTGCGACGGCGACACGATCACCAACATCCTCAACGGTTACGTCGTGAACGTCGGCACGAAGTCGAGCCACACGATGGGCAAGATTCAGTTCCAGTCGGAAGGGGCCGAGATCTTCTTCCGCACGATCGAGATCCGACCCCTCGTCAAGTAGGGAAC
>JBFWRA010000285.1:0-5919 GCA_050249155.1 Isosphaeraceae bacterium
CCTGGCCAACTGTTCGCCGCGGTGCGGGGACGCGAGCAGCCGGTCCACGACCCGGGCGAACGCCTGATCGTCGGGCGTGGGATCATCAACGAATCGGTCGATTTCCTCGGGAGTCGGCGGAAGGCCGGTCAAGTCGAAGGTGACGCGGCGGGCGAGGGTCCGACGATCGGCCAACGGCGTCTGGGCGGCGTCGGCTTTTTGGAGAAAGGCGTCGATGGGACTGGCGGCCTGATCGACCCTGGGCACCTCGGGCCTGCGGAGCGGCTGATACGCCCAGAGGTCCTCGGGCTTGTAGAACCGGTCGGTCCAGTCCGGAGAGAGGCCGCCGCTGGTCGGCACGCGGACGCCCGTGGGGGCCGCCGCCTTGGCGAGTTCCGCGACGCGTCGCGGCGAGGGCCAGGGGGCCCCCGCGTCGATCCAGTCGCGGATCGCGAGGACCTCGGCGTCGCTGAGCCGGTCGTTCTCCTTGGGAGGCATGGGTGAGACGTCGGGGTCGTCGCGCCCGACCGCCCGGAGCAAGGGGCTTTCGAGCCCCTTTCCGGGGAGGATGGCCGGTTCGCCGCTGTCGCCGCCGAGAAGCGCCCCCTCGCGGCTGGTCAGGTCGAGCCCCCCCTTGCGCTTCGCGGGGTCGTCCCCGTGGCAGGCGACGCAACGGCCGTTCAGCGACGGGAGGACCCGGGTCGCGAAGAGGGTCTCCGGATCGGAACGCGGGGGATCGGCCGACCCCAGGCACAAGGCGGCGACCCAGAGGATTGGCGACATGGCGACGGCTTCTCCCGAGCCCCTGGCGATCGACCCGACCACTCCGTCGCGAGGAGTCCGTGGCCCTCGCGCGACCGAGCGGCCTGGGAACGGATCGTTGGAATGGGATCACGGCTTCGCGAGTCGAGTTTACTCGGAGAGTGCCGACGTCGGAAGCGCCTGGAGGCGGGAGATCGCCTCCCTCGATCGGATCGCGAGGATGGCTCGGGAACGCTCACTGGGTCGGTGGTCGGTCGGCCAGCCACGCGAGGAAGCGCGCGACCTCGGGTGGATCGGCCAGGCGATAACGCGCGGCGGTCGGGACGTCCGCTGGTCCAACCTTGACCGTCAGGCCGTCTGGCAGGCTCGCGAAGGCATCCTCATCCGTGCGGTCGTCTCCGACGTGACAGACGAGTCGATGGTTCGGATCGTCCAGATGCTGAAGTGTCCAGAGGATCGCCTCCCCCTTGTGCCAGTGGACGATCGGGCGGATCTCCCAGACCCGATGACCGGTGGTCACGACGAAGCGTTCCGCGTCGTTCGCCGCCACTTCCTTGACGATCCCGGCGAGTTCCTCCCAACGATCGGGCGCGACGTTGCGGTAATGGACGCTGGTGGTCAGCCCCTTGCGTTCCACCAGCGCGCCTGGGATCGTCGCGAGGCGCTCTTCCAGACGATCGGAGCGTTCCCGCAGGGGCTCGATCAGGGCGGCGGCGGTCGGTTCGAGGAATTCCAGGCCGGGCCCTCGAATCTCCATGCCATGGTTGCCCGCGTAGATCAGGTCGGGGAGCCCGACCCGAGCGGCGACGTCGTCGAGATTGCGACCGCTGACGATCATCAGGGCCAGCCGATCGCGCCCGGACAGCCGCGCCAGCGTTTCCCGCACGTCGGCGGGAAGCGCGACCTGATCGGGGAGCGGTCGAATCGGGGCCAGGGTGCCGTCGAAGTCGAGCCCCAGCAGAAGCGATCCGGCACCGTCGATCCAGCGCCCGACCTCCGGGAGGCGCTCCAGCAGGTTGGGGGTCGTCATAGGTCTTCCGACGGCTCGGGAAAGTCGAACTTCAAAAGGGTCGAGAGGATTCGTCCCGCCCAACGATAGACGTTGTTGGTTTCAACCTGCGCTCGCATTCGTTGCATCCGACGACGACGCTCCTCCTCGGGCATCGTGATCGCCAGATGGATCGCCTCGGCGATCTCGCCGAGTGAGAACGGGTTGACCTGCAAGGCGTCGCCCAGTTCGCGAGCCGCGCCGGTGAACCGGCTCAGGATCAAGACCCCGTCCTCGTCGCGACGGCTGGCGACGAACTCCTTGGCCACGAGGTTCATGCCGTCATGGAGCGAGCTGACGATGCAGAACCGGGAGAGCCTGTGCAAGGCCATCATGTCCACGGGGCCTTGCTGTCGCTTGACGTAGGCGATCGGCTCCCAGCCGTCGGTCCGCCAGCGATCGTTAATCTCGCGGACGGCGTCGTCGACGTCCTGGTTGATTTGCTGATAGGCGGGGACATGGGTGCGGCTCGGCACGGCGACCTGGACGAACCGAAGCTTGCCTCGATACTCGGGGCGCGTTTCCAGCAGGTAATCGATGCCGCGGAGACGGTCGGGAATCCCCTTGGTGTAGTCCAGGCGTTCGATGCCGACGCCGAGGAGTTCGTCGCCGAGGTTCAGCGAGGTCCGCCAGCGTTCCATCGCCGCGTCGACCTCGGGTCTGGCGGCACTGTCCGCGTGCGCCTCGAAATCGATGCTGATGGGGAATGGGCGGACCTGCGTGCCGTGCCCGCCCCGATGGATCTCGAACCGATCGGCGTCGACCCGGGCCTCGATTTCGCGGTCCACGGTGTCGAGGAAGTTCTGACAATGGTAGTGGACGTGGAATCCCAAAAGATCGTTGCCAAGCAAGCCGTCCAAAAGTTCCTCTCCCCACGGGAAGGTGCGGAAGACTTCGCGGTTCGGCCAGGGAATGTGCCAGAACTGGGCGACGATCAGTCGGGGATGGGCGACTTTGAGCATGCGAGGCAGCAGGCAGAAGTGAAAGTCCTGGATGAACACGAACGCGGGTTCCGAGCCCACCTCTTCGAGCACGGCGTCGGCGAAGAGCTGGTTGACCTCTCGGTACATTTCCCAGTCGCGCGGGTCGAATCGCGGCCGGGTGAACGTGATGTGGCAGAGCGGCCAGAGACCGCCGTTGGCCAGTCCGTAGTAGTATCCCTCCTCCTGTTCCGGCGTGAGCCAGACCCTCCGGAGCGAGTAGCGCGGATCGTGCGGCGGCACACGGATGCGGTCATGCGCGTCGACCACCGCGCGGTCGGCGTCACCGCTGCCATGCCCCACCCAGGTGCCGTCGCAGGCGAGCATCACCGGATGCAGCGCCGAGGCCATTCCGCTGGCTGGGTGGTGCACTTTTATTTCTTTTCCTTCATACGTGTGGATGAAAGGCTCGCGGTTGGCCACCACGATGAATCGATAATCGCTCATCTGAGTTTCGATGAGTTCGTGAAGGTTTTTTCGGGAGAAGATCATGGAAGTCGCTCCGAACTATCAAGGAATTCGCACCCACGACGGAACGCGGCGCGACGAGGCGGAGCCGGTCGACCCGAACGCCTTCGGCGGACGGTCGGCCTGGCGACGTACGCTCAGAGCAAAAGCGCCGGGTCCGTCGGGTCGTGGTCGAGTAACCGCGAGGCTCCCCGAAGGGGGATCTCAACCCAGTCGGGGCGTTCGGTCAACTCGGCGTCGATCTCGAGCAACGATTTTTCCAGGAGGAAGAGTTCCAGAAGGCTGTGACAATCCACCAGGTTCCTCGGAAGCAGACCGGCCGGCCGAACCGCTTCGAAATAAGCGTCGAGAAATTCTCTCGAAACGTGTTCATACCAGTAATTGGCCCAGGTTCCCAGCGCGGGCCTGTCCTCGTGGCGGATCACTCCGGGAGAGCGGCCGCGGGCGTCGGTCACGCCCAGCAGGGTGCTCTGGACGGCGTAATCGAAGGAGCGGACCATGCTCGCGACGTCCTGAAGGGGGGACCTTGGGAATCGTCGTTCGCTGATCGAGCGTGTGGTGTCTCCCTCGAAGTCGATGATGATGAAATCCTTGCCGTTGAAAAGGAGTTGGTTCAGGTGATAATCGCCGTGGCAGCGAATCCGACGCGAGGCGAAGGCCGGCTGGAGGATCGCCCGGAAGCGTTCGAGGATACCGTCCTGATTGGCGGTGAGCCGATCGGCCATGGGCCGCGCGGCCGACGGCACCCGCGCCTTGGACGCGGTCAGTCGCTCGCAGAGCCGTCCCGTCAAGTTGCGTAACGACTGGTAATAGGACCTTTGGTAGGACCGGCCGAACGGTTCCGTGGTGAAGCCAGGGACGCCGGGGTCCTTCGCCAGAGCCTGATGCAGTTCGGCCGTCCGAAGGCCGAGTGATCGCGCGGAATCGAGGTAGCCGCCGATCAGTTCGCGCCAGGGATCGGGAGGCACCTCCGCGCGTTCGAAGTCGGACGCCGCGAGGGAAAGGGACGAGGAGGGAAACTCCTCGGGCGAGAGGGCGGCCACGCGCTCGAAGTACTGGCTCAGTTGATCAAGCGTGTATTGCCAGGCGGTTCCCTGGTTGGGAACGTACCGGTGGAGGACGCCCAGCGTGACGGGGGGCGCTCCGCGCTTGCGGTACGAGATCGCCCCAACGGCCGGGGCGACCTTCGTCTCATGGGGGACGCTGGCGAGGTATCGACCGATCTCCAGGTCGGGATTCTCGCCCTCCTCGATCCGATGGAACATCTTCAGGACGAACGATTCCCCGTAAATCACCGCCGTGTTGTTCCGCTCGCTCCGGCGCAGGGACGGCGACAGGTCCGCCCCGTCATCCAGGGAAATCGATGGTTGACCCGAAAGCGGCCCGGCCTGGAACTCGCCGTCGTCGACCTGCAGGCTCCTCCCCGCGACGATCGCTCGGAGCAGACTCTGACAGCACTTGGGCACGGCCAGGGCGTCGTGGAGCACCCCGGGCTCGGGACCGGAGATCGCGGCGAACCCCGAGACTTTCGGGGGCGTCAACAGCGGGTCGGACTGTCGCTCGGGAACGAACGTCAACCCAAGCGAGATGGTCTGGCCGATTCCCTCGCGAGGCTCGACGTGGACCAGCAGGAACCAGAGGTCGACCTCGCCGACCTTCAGCGGGATGGCGTGGCGGATCTCGCAGACTCGCAGGGGCGGCCGGCCGGGGACCAGCCCCTTGCGAATCAGGTAGTCCGGCAGCAGCGCCTCGAAATCATCCCAGTGCGCTGGCTGGAATCGCGAGGCGAGGGGCCGATTCACCCGGAGCGTCGCGAGTTCGAATTCGTCACCGCCGATAGGTTCGGCCAGCGGGTCGACGTGATCGGAGTGTGCCGCCACCGAGAACCAGAGGAATCCGTGCGGCCCGATCGTCAGCAGGTAGGGTTCGGCCGTGATCTGGGGAAATCGGGTGCGTCCAAAGATCTCCTCGGGAACGCACCCTTCGAACTCCTTCAGATCGAGCAAGACGAACTGGACGAAGCGCGAGAGGTTGGCGACGACCAGGATTCGCTGGTCCTGGTACTCTCGAATGAAGGCGACGACCTTGGTGTTCTCCGGAAACAACATCCGGAACGAGCCGCGCCCGAACGCTTGAAAGGACTTTCGCAACGCGACGATGCGCTTGATCCACCAAAGCAGGGAGGAGGGATTGCCCTGCAACGCCTCGACGTTCACCGTCTCGTAGTGATATTCGGGGTCGATGACGACGGGAAGGTAAAGGCGCTGGGGGTTGGCTCTGCTGAAGCCCGCGTTGCGGTCGGACGACCACTGCATCGGGGTGCGGACGCCGTCGCGGTCGCCCAGGTAGATATTGTCCCCCATGCCGATCTCGTCGCCGTAATAAAGGACGGGCGTCCCGGGGAGCGAGAACAGCAAGGCGAACATCAATTCGATCCGCCTGCGGTCGTTGCGCAGGAGTGGCGCGAGCCGGTGGCGAATTCCCAGGTTGATCCTGGCGTGGCGGTCGCGGGCGTAGGCCCGGTACATGTAGTCGCGTTCCTCGTGAGTCACCATCTCGAGCGTCAGCTCGTCGTGGTTTCTCAGGAACAGGCACCACTGGCAGCTCTCCGGAAGGGCTGGGGTTTGATCCATGATGTCCTGGATCGGGAATCGGTCCTCCTGATGAAGCGCCATGAAGAGC
>JBFWRA010000286.1:0-5919 GCA_050249155.1 Isosphaeraceae bacterium
AAGGTGGCGAGCCAGTGCGCGGCGTCCTCGGCGGAGAGATCAGGGTCGACGCGGTTTGGAGTGCTCTCGGGAAGAGCGACCCGCCCGGCTTTCCCAGCCACGACGCGTCGATCGCGGCGGGCGTCCAGCGAAACCCAGAACCGCTCCGACGTGATCGCGGTGGCACGGCGACGGCTCGCCGTCTCGCGGATCCGGCGGTCGCTGGAAACGACGGTCAGGCTTCTTGGATGCGAATGGTGACGGATGAGGTCCTCGATCCGGTCGTCGGCGGTCTCGTCGTCGATCGCGAACACCACCGAGAGTCCCTTGTGCGACCCGACGTCGGGCACGCCCGCGGGTGCGGACGCGGCGTCGAACACCACGGTGGTCTGGTGGGCGTCCAGCGGGCCCAGCGCGTCGGAAAGCTGGTTGAGAAAACGGTTTCGGACCCGACGGAACGCCTCGGGCCCGAGCCGCTTGCCAAGCAAGCCGCCGGCGTACATCAGGTTGTAACCGTCAATGAGGAATCGCATCCGAGGGGCCTCGAAAACGGTCGAGCGGAGGGGAGGCGGACGCCCCCCTTCCCCTGATTCCATTCTGGGCCGCGCTGGAGCGACGGGCAAGCGTGATCGACGGATCGTCGGTCAATTCGGCTGGCGATCTCCGGACTCCCGAACGATCCCACCCAGGGTGTGGCGGATCTCCCCCGCGACGATCACGGTGTGGGCCCTTCCCCGCACGTCCCAACCGCCGTACGGGGTGTTTCGACTTCGAGAGAGGAATTGGGTCGGGTCGATCGTCCAGCGGGTCTCGGGGTCGATGATCGTCACGTCGGCGTCGACTCCGGCTTTCAACGTCCCCTTGGGAATCCCGAGCAAACGCGCGGGGTTGACGGTGAGCTTGCGAATCACGTCGGGCCAGGTCAGGTGCCCAGGCTCGATCAAGCCGGTCACGGTGATGGGGATCAGGGTCTCCAGCCCGATGATGCCGAAGGGCGCCTGGTCCAGCTCCCTCATCTTCTTTTCCGGAGCGTGCGGGGCGTGGTCGGTCGCGAGGATTTCGATCGTCCCGTCGACGAGCCCGCCGATCACCGCCTCGACGTCGGTCCAGGTGCGCAGCGGTGGGTTCATTTTGTAGTGCGAGTCGAACGTCCGGAGCCGCTCGTCGGTCAGCGTGAAGTGATGCGGGCAGGCTTCCGCGGTGACCGGGATGCCTCGCCGCTTGCCCTCGCGCACCAGTTCGACGGAGCGAGCCGTCGAGATGTGCTGGATGTGAAGCCTGCCCCCGGTGATCTCGGCGAGCCTGACGTCACGGGCGACCATGATGTCCTCGGCCGCCGGGGGCATTCCCCCGAGCCCAAGCTTCATCGACTCGAATCCCTCGTTCATCACGCCGCCGATGGTCAGCTCGGGGACCTGGCAGTGCTGCATGATGACCTTGTCGAACATCCTGGCGTATTCGAGGGCCCGGCGCATCAGCAGGGCCGAGGCCACCGGAGCGCCGTCGTCGGTGAACGCGACGGCCCCACCCTCCACCAGCTTGCCGAGTTCGGCCAGCTCCTCCCCCTTGCGACCCTTGCTCACCGCGCCGACGGGGTAGACGTTCGCCTTGCGGGCGCGCTGGGCCTGAAGCACGACGAACTCGGCGGCCCCCTGCGTGTCCAGGGCTGGGATCGTGTTCGGCATGCAGGCGACGCTCGTCACCCCACCCGCCAGCGCCGCGGCCGCGCCGGTGGCGATGGTCTCGTCCTCCTCGTTGCCAGGCTCCCGAAGATGGACGTGGCAGTCGATCAACCCCGGGCAGACGATCAAACCGCGGGCGTCAATGACGATCTCTGGTTCCTCGTCACCCCCGCCGCCGATCGGCAGGACCACCCCTCGGCTCAGCCAGAGGTCGCCGATCCGGTCCAGGTCCTGGCTGGGGTCGATGATCCGACCGCCGGTGATCTGAATGGTCCGCACGAAACGCACCCCACCTTCGTCAAGAAACGACCACGGATCGCCGACTCAGCCTCAGGACGTCGAGGCGTGCTTGCCGGAACAGAGGTAAAGGACGGCCATCCGGACGGCCAGGCCGTTGGTCACCTGATCGAGGATCGCGGAGTTCGGACCATCGGCGACCTCGGGCGTCAACTCGACGCCCCGGTTGATGGGTCCAGGGGCGAGGATGAGCAGGTCGGGCTTCGCGCGCTCGACGCGCGACCGGGTCATTCCATAAAGCTGAGAATACTCCGAGACCGAGGGGAACAGCCCCCGTTGCTGGCGCTCGAACTGGATCCGGAGGACGTTGACCACGTCACATTCCGGCAGGACCTCGTCCAGGTGGTGGGACACCTCGCAGCCGAGCCGCTCCATGCTTCGCGGCACCAGGGTCGGCGGGCCGCAAAGGATCACCCGCGCGCCAAGCTTTTTCAAGCCCCAGACGTTCGACCGGGCCACCCGGGAATGGCTGATGTCCCCCACGAGTCCGACGGTCAGTCCGGCGAGCGTTCCCTTGGCCCGCCGGATCGTCAGGAGGTCCAGTAGCGCCTGGGTCGGATGCTCATGAGCGCCGTCTCCCGCGTTGATGACCGAGGACCGGACGTGCCTGGAGAGCAGATGCGGAGCCCCAGGGGTCGGGTGCCGGACGATCATCACGTCGGCCCCCATCGCCTCGATGTTCTTGGCGGTGTCGATGAAGGTCTCCCCCTTGGACAGGCTGGAAACGCTCGCGGAGAAGTCCTGGGTGTCGGCCGAGAGGCGCTTGGCGGCGAGGCTGAAGCTCGTCCTGGTCCTGGTGGAGTTCTCGAAGAAGAGATTGAACACGACGCGCCCCTGAAGGGCGGGGACCTTCTTGCGGCTCCGCTGAGAAACCTCGGCGAACGAATCGGCCGTGTCGAGGAGCCAGGTGATCTCCTCGGCGGAGAGTTCTTCGAGACCGAGCAGGTGCCGACGATGCCAGGCGGCGGTGGACGCGCTCGACGATCCGGGCGTCGCCGACGCCGCGGCGGCTTGCGAGTCGTTCGTGGCCTCGGTGGGCGGAGGAGTCATGGCGACGGTCTCTGGCCAGGGGTCATCCCGGGGAACGCCACTGCGCGAGGGTCAATCGAGCCGAACGCGGACGATTTCCTCGACGGGGTCGGTCGGCGACAGGTGGACGGCGACGCGCTCGTCCCGCTCGGTGTCCAGGGTCATGCCCACATAGTCGGCCTGGATCGGCAACTCGCGGTGCCCTCGATCCACAAGGACGACCAGTCGAACCCGGGCGGGTCGTCCCAGGTCACAGACGGCGTTCAGCGCCGCCCGCACCGTGCGACCGGTGTAAAGCACGTCGTCGACCAGCACCAGGTCCGATCCGTCCACGTCGAACGGGATCTCGGTCCCTCGAAGGACAGGCCAACGGTCCGCCTGGTCAAGGTCGTCGCGATAGAGCGTGATATCGACCGCGCCGACCTCGACCTCGGTCCCCACCAGCGGTTCGAGTTCCGAGGCCAGTCGAACCGCCAGGGGATAGCCTCGACTCCGGACGCCGACCAGGCGCAGAGGCCCACGAAGCGCCCCTCCTCCGGCGATCTGGCGAGCCAGTCGGGAGATCACGAGGGCCAGGCCGTCGGCGTCTGCGACTTGTTCCACGATCGTGCTCGGAGTGCTCGCGGGTCGGTCGGTCGCGAAGTGGACTCCGCCCCTTCGTTGGTCGGATCGTATCAACACCACGCCCTGGCTGGCAAGCCGCACCGCGACCGCCTTAGCCGCGCGTCCGGCCCGTCTGGTCCGTCTTTCCGTTCGGCCCACGAACGATTACGATGAACCGATAAGCGCCCCCACCGCACACGGTCGGAGACCCTTTCGGCGATGAAGATCATTCTGGCGAATCCCCGGGGCTTTTGCGCCGGCGTCAACATGGCGATCGAGTGCCTGGAACGCGCTCTGGAATTTTTTGGGCCGCCGATCTACGTGTACCATGAGATCGTTCACAACAAGTACGTGGTCGAGCGATTCCACCGCCGGGGCACCGTGTTCGTCGAGGACCTCGACGACGTCCCCGAGGGCTCTCCCCTGCTCTACAGCGCCCACGGGGTGTCGCCACAAATCCGCGAACTCGCCCGGAAACGAAAACTCAAGGCGATCGACGCGACCTGCCCGCTGGTGACGAAAGTTCACCTCGAAGCGATCCGGTACGCCAAAGAAGGCTATACAATCGTTCTGATCGGGCATGAAGGGCATGACGAAGTCGTGGGCACGATGGGTGAGGCCCCCGATCGCATGGTCCTGGTCGAGACCGCGGCCGACGTCGCGTCACTGGAGGTTCCCGATCCCGAAAAGGTCGCCTATCTCACGCAGACGACCCTCAGCGTGGATGACGCCAATCTAGTGATCGCGGCGCTACGGGCGAAGTTTCCCAGGATCGCCAACCCGGTCAAGGACGACATCTGCTACGCGACCCAGAACCGTCAGGACGCGGTTCGGCAACTCGCCCCCCGGACCGACGTCGTGCTCGTGCTGGGTAGCCAGAATAGCTCCAACAGCAAGCGACTGGCGGAAATCGCCGGGGCGCTGGGGCCCCACGCCCACCTGATCGACGGCGTCCATGAGATCCGTCCCGAATGGTTCGACGGGGCCGAGTCGGTCCTGATCACCGCCGGGGCCAGCGCTCCCGAGGACGTCGTGCAGGAAGTGATCGGTTACTTGCAACGAAGCTTCGGCGCCACGACCGAGGAGGAGTTCGTCCGTGAGGAGAACGTCCACTTCCCGTTGCCCAAGTCGTTGCGCGAACTTCTTCCCGCGGGGACTCTTCAGCCCGGTGCCTGAGGGGACTTCCCGCGGGCTTGTCAGTCCGCCCAGCTTGGGCCCGGGCTCGCGTCGAAGTCGGGGTCCTGGGGTGAGGCGAACTGACCGAGAAGCTCGTCGTCGCGACGCATCTCGGTGACCACCTCGTGACACTGACGGGTCGCGGCGATGGCGAGGCTCGTCGCCTGGATCAGGGTGACCGTCCAGATGAGCGTCGATCCGAGGTATAACAACAGCATCTCCATATTGATGAATCGACGCTGGCCAAGCGGCCAGCCCCCTTTCCAATCGGTCCTCATCAGAAAGAGGATCATCCAGACCGCCGCCCCGGTCGCCGCGAGGGAGCGGGTCGCCTTCCCCGCCTCGGACGCCCGCTCCACTCCCAGATGAATGAGCAAGTCGCCGCAAAGGCTGGCGATCAGGGCGAACTCCGCCCAGCCCAGCGCCTGGCCGAGGTTGTGCCGGAACCAGGGGTGACCGAAATCGTTGACGCCCAACCCCAAACGGTCGCCGTGCTCGGTCAGCCAGAGGATCACGTCGACCAGATTGAGCATCAGGAAGAGCCCGGTACGACGTTGCCAACTGGGATGGTCCCAACGCCCCCAAAGCAGGTACGCCCCGAACAGGCAGGACCAGGGAATCGTGGAATCGAGCCAGAACCAGAACTCGGAGCCCAGAATCCCCGGAATCAGGCCACGACGGAACGCCCCGGGAAGGCTCAGCAACGTCGAGATCGAGGCCACGATCAGTCCAAAAGACAAAATCGCGAGCCCCAACCGACAGAGAACGTAGTTCAGCCGCTGTTGGTCGCGCAGTTCATCCATCGTGGCGTTCTCGAAGGTCGTCGCCTGATTGAGGGCTTTCACCGATTGTAAAGTCTCAACCGCCACTGGGCAAACGCGGGGAGGGATCGCGACGGGAGGATCGCGATCGTCACTCGGCCCTCGTCGTTCAACGACGGACTCAGAGAGTGCGAGGCCCCTGGACGACCACCAGCGAGATCGCTCCCCATCGCGGCGCGTCCGCGAGGGCGGACTGGTCGAAATCGACCACCAGAACGAGACGGTTTCTCGGAGGGAGCGGCTCGGGCAGTCGGATCCGTTCGCTTGAGCGCCCGGCGGTTTCCTCCAGGGTCTGACCGTTGTGTTCGACGCGGAGCAGGCCGGGAACTTAG
>JBFWRA010000287.1:0-5918 GCA_050249155.1 Isosphaeraceae bacterium
GGGGTGCGTTCGGATCGGCGGCGGGATCGCGAGGTCCGGGTGCGCCGAGCACGGCCGGCGACGGGGTTCGCGACGCTCCCGTCCCCGGCCGTTCGGACGACCGAGCGTTCCCGATCCTTCTCCGTCGTTCAGGTCTTCTTTGCCTTGCCGTCGCGTTTGGTCGCGGTCCTGGGAGCCCGCGTCGAGGCGAGCCGGGTGGTCGCCCCTCGGGATCGAGGCCGGGGCTCGGGGTCCGGCGCGGGGGGTTGCAGGGTCAACTCCAGTCCGAACGCGATCAGCGTCCCCTCGTCCTGCGCCGCGGCGTCCCGCACTTGCAGCGTCCAGGTCCCCTTGCTCGACTTGCCTCGAAGGCTGGCCAACTTCGGAATCATCGCGGCGTCATAGGTTTTCTTGAGGTCCTTCGTGGCCCCTCCGGCGCGGTCGTGCAACCGCAGGTGGCCCGCGCCGGTCGCGGGAGGCGGGGTCAGCGTGATGACCAGATCGCCAATGAATGTGTGCTTGATATCGAGATTCACGAAGACGTCGGCGATCGGGACGGACTCGGCCACGTCGAGGGTGACGGTCACGCTCTGGCGATCGGGGATCGGGGTGTTGAAGGTCCGACTGACGGTGACCTTGGAACGCGGCTGGGGTTTGGCGAGTTCGGCGGCGGCCCTGGCGTTCAGGCGGCCGAAGCCGTACAGCGGGCTGTGCCCTCGCGCGTCGTATTGACCTCCCTGCGGGTCGATTCCGTCGCAGCAGCGTTTGAGCACGTCCTTGACTTCGTGCCATTTCAGTTCGGGGTTGACCGCCAGCGCCAGGGCCGCGACTCCCGCCGCCCCTGGGCAGGCGCTTGAGGTCCCGCCAAAGTCGTTGGCGAAGAGGCCCGCGTCGTCGCCAAACTGGGGGCTGCCGGGGTTGTACCCGAGAGGGCCGACGCGGTCGGTCGTCCAGATCCCCGGGGTCAACGGCGCGGGGACGTTCAGAGGGGCGAACGCGATATCGTTGCTGGGGAAGGCGCACCAGACCGCCTCGCCGAAGTCGCTGTAGACGCTCCGTTTGCCACGGTCGTTGCAGGCGGCGACGGCGATGACCTTCTCGAAGCTGGCGTAGCCGTCGTTCTCGACCGACTCGTTGCCGTTGCCGGCGGCGAAGAGGATGACGCACCCCTTGCCTCCCCGGCCGTTGGCCACGGCGTATTCGATTGCCAGCCGGGTGCTGGCCGGCAGCTCGACGCGGCGATTGTGCCTGGGATCGGTCGGGTCGAACCATCGGCCGTCGGTGGGGCCCCAGCTACACGAGATGACGTCGGCCCCGTGGTCGGCGGCCCAGTGAAAGGCGTTGGATTCCTCGATCGAACCGAGCCCGGAAGCCAGCCGGATCGGCATGAGACGCGCTTTCGGGGCGACCCCCGAGGCCCCCAGCGCGCCGTTGCCGACGGCCACGCCCGAGCAGGCGGTGCCGTGGTCGTCCGGAGAGAGCGGGTTGTCGTCCTTGGGTCGCGGGTCGTCGGAGTTGCGCGTGGCGTCGCGCGGGGCGACGACTTTGCCAGGCCCCGCGAACTCGGGGTGGTCGATATCCACGCCGTCGTCGATCACCGCGACGGTGATCCCCTCACCCCGGGTCAACTCGTGCGCCGAGGCGACGTTGGCCGAGGCGTTGACGAGCACGCCCCCCACCGTGCCGGTCTGAAGGTGCCACTGCTGGGGGAAGATCCCCTTGGGCTCGCGAGGCCGGATCAACTCGGGGTGGCAGTATTCCACGTCGGCGCGGGCGAGCAGGTCCTGGGCGATCTGAAAGACCCGGGTGCCGACCCCCTCGGGGGCCGCGGCGAAATAGGCGTTGGCCGCGTAGCTGGGGGTCGACTTCACCTGGAGCCCCGCCTCGCGAAGGACGGCCAGGCAGTCGTCGGGGTCGGCGTCGTCTCGGAATTTGATGAAGAGGTTCTCGGTATAAAGCACGGGTTCATTGACGCCGGGGTCCACGAGCACGCCGCCGGCGAACCGGACGTCGGGCGAGGCGCGAAGCGCCTCCTTGCGCAGCGCGAGCGATCGGCGTTCCGGAGGCACCCGATAGATCTCGACGCCCGCGGCGGGGAAGGCGGCGACGAGGCTACCGTCCCTTACCTCCGCGGCGAACGGGGTCAACACCGTCCCCTCGCGCCGGATCGACCGACGGCTCCGCGTTCGGACGGCGATCATGTCATCGCTTTCGACCAGCTCAAAACCTGGCTCATCCTTCTTGCCGAATTTGACCAGCGGCATCTCGCGCCTCCCCCTTATACGATACCTGGCGACGGGACCGGCCAACGCGCCCGATCATGCGCTTTCCAGTGATACACCTCGCGGGCGGCCGTCGCCACCGTCACCCTGTCGACAGGCCCCGAAAAGTAACCTCGGGCGGAGCGGCGTTCTCGTTCCGAGCGAATGGTGGTCAGACGATCGGGCGGGTGGCCGGTGTTGGGTGCCACGCGGTTCGGTACTCCGAACCCGTGCCGTCCAGTCCCGGAGCACGGCTTGAAGACAAGCCGTGACACCCGGCGAATCGTGGCGCCTCATCATCAAGGAGGCCTTCAAGACTCCCGCATGGGCGGCTGGGCGGCCGAGGTGAAGCCCCAACCGCACCAAGCGGAGGCGAGGGATTTGGCGGGATATGATCCCCACGGGGCTTGCCACCACGGCGGATCAATACATGAATTTATATAACTCATATTCACTGATGTGCTCAGACGACCACCCGCAGGGTCTTCAACCGTTCGATGGCGGCGTCCAGGGTCTCGTCTCGCTTGCAGAAGCAGAATCGAATGAACCCGCGTCCTCGCTCCTTGTCGCGGAAGAAGCTGGAGCCGGGCACGGTCGCCACACCGAGGTTGCGGACCAGGTGGAGGCAAAACGCGACGTCGTCGGTCGCGCCGAAGGCGTCGATGCCCGCCATCACGTAATACGCGCCCTGGGGCGGTTCGAGGTCGAAGCCGATCCTCACCAGCGCGGAGCAAAGCCGGTCGCGGCGGGACTGGTAGTCGGCGGCCAGGCGGGCGTAATAATCGCGGGGCAGGCGGTAGGCCAGCGCTCCGGCCTCCTGGAGCGGGGCCGCCGCGCCGATCGAGACGTAATCATGCACCTGTCGGAAGGCGTGTGTCAGGGCCTTCGGGGCGATCATCGTGCCGACCCGCCAGCCGGTCACGGCGTAGGTCTTGGACATCCCGCTGATGGTCACGGAGCGCTCGCGCATGCCGTCGAGCGAGGCCAGCGCGACGTGCTGGAGGCCGTCGTAGATGATGTGCTCATAGATCTCGTCCGTGACGGCGACCACGTCCCACTTCCGGCAGAGCGCGGCGACCTGTTCAAGGTCGTCGCGGGTGAACACGGTTCCGGTGGGGTTGTTCGGGTTGCACAGGATGATCGCCTTGGTCCGGTCGTTGAAGGCCGCGGCCAGCTCGTCGGGATCGAACCGCCAGTCGGGCGCTCGAAGCGGAACGAACCGGGGCGTCGCGCCGGCGAGGACGCAGTCGGGCCAGTAGTTCTCGTAGAACGGTTGCGTGAGGATGACCTCGTCGCCCGGGTTGATCAGGGCGAGCAGGGCGACGAGCATGGCCTCGGTGCTGCCGCAGGTGACGGTGATCTCGGTCTCGGGGTCGACGTCCAGGCCAAGGTGCCACCCGGCGTGCTCGGCCACCGCCTCGCGGAGCGGTCGAGAGCCCCAGGTGATGGCGTACTGGTTGACGTCGTTCTGAATGGCCTGGCAGGCGGCGGCCTTGACCTCGGGGGGAGCGGGGAAGTCGGGCATCCCCTGCGCGAGGTTGACGGCCTTGTGCCGGGCGGCCTCGATCGACATCCCGCGGATCACGCTCTCGGTGAATCGCGACGCTTTCTGCGACAACAGGGGCGCTTGCATCGGGGCTCCGGGCCTCGGAACGGAATTGGTCATGGGAACGGTTGAGGCTATTGTGGTCGAGCCTGGCGAGGGTTGGCAACGCTCGCCTGGCGCATCCGTCGCGAACGGAAGAGCCCCGACAACTCGGTCGACCCTCGCGATCGATGCCATGAGCCGACGGACCCGCGCGGCCTCGGCGATTGCCGTCCGGTCCGGGGCGGGACTGGTCGATAATCGTTGACGATGACACGGCCGCGAGGGTGCCGGAGCGCCCGTCGATTCGCGCCGTGAACCCGTCGCTCCGCATGGCAAGACGCCGGCGGATCGGCCGGGTGAGGCGAGGTGACGCGATCCGTCAGGGAGGGTTCACGGATGTCGAACGATCGCAAGGGGGCCCGCCGGGCGAACCGTCGGAGATTCGTTCCTGGGCTCGACGTGAATGCGAGGGGCCTCGAGTCCCGCGTGGTGCTGTCACGGGTGGCGCTCAGCCAGTTTCTGCTCTCGCACCCGCAGCCTGGATACGCCATGCGGCTGGGCACGCCTCCCCAGCTTGGCGGCCCCGCCGCCAGGCAGTTCGAGGGGGGTCCGCGGTACAATCAGGGATTCGTTCGGGTCAGGACCGAACGAGGCGGTCAGGCCGTGGAGGTCGCCGCGCCCGACTCGAGCCATTTCCGGATCAGCATCCAGCTCGCCGACTCGAAGTACGACGGCGGCCTGGCCGCCCAGACCGGGGGCTCGGGCAACGCCATCATCCCCGACGCCCTGGTTCAGCCCATAGGAACGATCCGCGCCTATCCGATGCCAGGGGGCAAGGTCGGGCTGATCGTCGACGGCACCACCGAGAACATGCAGGTCGTCATCGAGCGACTGGCGTTCCCCCAGCTCAAGGGTTACGCGCATAGCTTCGCGTACGGAGCCAGCGGCCGTAGCAGCGTCTTGAACGTCGGCTCGCTGAACGTGACCAGCGGCCGGATCGACGCCATTCTGGGCTACCATACCGCGAACCTCTCCGGGCCGTTGACCGTCGGCGGGGAGGTCGACGTCGACCGGATCGCGTTCAACTCCCTCTTGCCGGGCGCGGCGATCGGCGTCGGGGGCACGCTGGACACCCTGGACGTCCTGAACGACGCCAACCTGACGACCGGCCCTGGCATCAGCGTCGGCCAGGACCTGAACCTCTTCAACGTCGGGAACGATCTGATCCTTGCCAACGGGGCCTCGCTGCGGATCGGCCGGTTCGCCGGGCTGACTCCCCAGCCTCCCAAGGGCTCGGCGTACGGGTCGAACTTCCTGTCGATCAACCAGGCCCAGATCGGCACCGGCACCGCCGTCGGCGTGCCCTCGCTCTCGGCCAACGTCCGGGGCGACATGTTCGTCGGCCCGGGAAGCGCGGTGGTCATCGGCACCGGAATCGCCAACAGTTCGATCGTGGGCTCGGCGACCAACGTCACCGCGCCGACGGTCTTCCTGGTCGCCGGAAGCCTCAACGGCGAGTCGGCCGCTCAGTTCCAGATTCCCAACGTCTCCGCGGGCGACGCCCTGATCAACGCCGCCGGGACGGGTTTGAACAACCTGGTCGCGCTGACCGGCGTGAACGTCCCCGGTCTCGAAGCGACCCCCTGACCGGGGGTCGGCTCTGGAAAATCGTGAACCCCCCTCGGTTCGCTCCACGGGGCGAGGCCGGGGGGGGTTCCTCGGTTCGAAGCCTGGCCTGACCTGGCGGTTTTAGCTCGTGATGCCCTTGGTCAGGTGCATGAACGCGGTTTCGAGGTTGATCTCGTCTTCCTTGAAGAGGGTCAACTCAAAGCCTTGCTCGATCAGGCGGCTGGCCAGGAAGCTGTACTGAAGCACCCCCTCGTTCATCTTCACGATCAGAACGCCGTTCTTATCGGTGACGGACTCAACTTCCGGCTGACTTTCGATGAGGTTGGCGGCGTCGGTCTGGCGGTTGGCGACGGCGACGTTCAGCACAATGTCGGTCCGGACCTGCTTCATGACGTCGACCACCGCGCCGTTGACGAGCAGGACCCCCTGTTCGATGATCCCGATCTTGTTGCAGATGTCGG
>JBFWRA010000288.1:0-5918 GCA_050249155.1 Isosphaeraceae bacterium
ATGAGCTAGAATCGGGTTCGCGACCGGTTCGAAACGCGAAAACGGCGATGGCATCGAGGGATGCCACCGCCGCGAGATCAAGAGCGTCTGAACGAACCATCAGCGATCTGGATCGTGATGGGTCGGCCCAAACCTAGGGTTTACCACTGCGGCGCGGCCTTCACCGGAGCCTGAGGGGCCGGAGCCGGAGCCGGGGCCACTTTGGGCGGGGCCTGGGGCGCGGGCAGAACCTTCGGGGGAGCCGGAGGAGCCGGCATCACTTTGGGGGGAGCCTGAGGCGCTGGTTGAACCTTCGGAGGAGCCGGAGGAGCCGGCATTACCTTCGGAGGAGCCTGGGGCGCAGGCAGAATCTTCGGAGGAGCCGGAGGAGCCGGCATCACCTTCGGAGGAGCCTGGGGCGCAGGCAGAATCTTCGGAGGAGCCGGAGGAGCCGGCATCACCTTCGGAGGAGCCTGGGGCGCAGGCAGAATCTTCGGGGGAGCCGGAGGCTCGGGCAAGATTTTCGGCGGAGCCGGAGGCGTCGGCAAAACCTTGCTCGGAGCCTGGGGGGCCGGCAGGATCTTGGCCGGCGCCTGGGGTGCCGGGGCGATCTTGCTGGGGGCCTGAGCGGAAGGAGCCGCGCCGTGGTGGCCGTGCCCCGAAACGCTCATGGCGACAATAAGTAACGCGCTGGTCATCTCGCTGTCCTCGGTGTTCGGTGAGGTTGTCGGTCGACGTCTCGATCGAGTCGATAAACTGACAAGCCCCTGGCGGCTCAGCTTGGCTCGGCCGATTGGGAGGATGTTGATCCTTCAACCGCCGACACAACCGCCCTCTGTCGGTGACCGTCCTTGGGCGGACTTGGAAGTCCGTTTCAGCCGGCCGGGTTCCCGTACCCGCGAACGGGAACCTCCCACACGCTGGCCTCGGGGCGGTAGCGGAAGGCCCGGATCAGACATATTGGCTGACCAGAGCGCTCCACCCCAGGGGTGGCCATGCTAGGTTATCGGCAGGCCCTCCCCTGGCGTTCAATGGACTTGATAAGTTCGAGGAAATGCCAAGACTGGTGGTTTTTAGGGGCTTTGACGAACCCCAGGGATCTGGGCAAGCATCAGACCGTAAATCGGTCCAACCTGGCCTCACCAGAAGCCGAACCTAAGAGGGTCTCTGGTGGAGCGTGCAGCCCGCGCCCCGTCGTATGGAGCGGTCACATGACCAGGATTGGCTTCGATTCGGGGGGCGTTGTGCCGGGACGGACTGGTTTTTCATCCCGTTTGTTGGGAGGCAGCATGTTGATCGGCTACAGGCTCGGCGTCGCGGCCCTCGCGGTGGTGCTCGCCGGGGCGAGCGCCACCACGTCGTCGCGGGCGGACGCGGTCCAGCGCGTTCAGCCGGTGCCGCTTGGAGGTTCGCTGGCGAACCAGAGCGGTGACAAATTCTTCGGTGTCTACGTCCCCACCCGTTTCGGTGGTCAGTTGAGCATCCAAACGACCGCGGGCGCGGTCGGGGAGATCAAGGGGCCCGACGGCCGCCTGAGGACCAACGGCCAGGACGTCGGAATGAACGCCCACGGCTGGTACACCTTCCCCGTCCAGGGCGCGGACCAGCCCTATGCCGTCTCCGTCTCGTTCACGCAGGTCGGACAGAGCGCCCGAAGACCCTGGAATTTCTATTACTGGCCAACCAAGTCCGACGCGATCCACGAACCCTGGTCCGGCGGCAACGGCCGGGTCGACACGCCTCAGCCCCACGGTGACGATGAAATGATCGCCTCGCCCGGCGCGTACATCGCGCCCGGACAGGACATCGTTCGGGCGGGCCCCAACGGGTTGCTGGAAACGCCCTGCGCGCCCGGCGACGAGATCACCTGGTTTCCGAATCTCTATGACGACCTCACCTCGCACGGAACGAACGGGACGCTCTATCAGACCCCCGCTCCCCTGCTGAAGTACGACCAGCTTTTCGGAAGCTCGGCACGGAGTTGGGAGGCGGCCAACAGCCAGAACAAGGACATCACACGGTGGCCGGGACACTGCCTCGGCGGCGCGGTGGCCTCGATCTTGCTCAACGAACCCACTCCCGCTCCCGGGTCGGGCATGACCCGCGACGAGCTCAAGGCGCTCTGGGCCGAACTTGGCGAGAACCACTACAATCACCGCATCGGTGACTTCGTGACCGACATTCCCCCCGGTCCCCCGCGTCCGGGTTTCGATGAGACCGACCGATTCGTTCCCCGGTTCCACCAGATGCTGGAGCGGAACATTCGAGGACGCCGGATCGCCCTGCTGGGCAATCTTCGCGGCTTTCCTCCGCGTGGCACCAATAATGAAGTGTGGAACCACGGCATCGGCAAGTACACCGCCAAGATCTCCGCCGTTCCCGGCAAGGGGGAGCGGGCCGTGAAGATCGAGCTGGAACTTGAGGGCAACGCCGGCGCCAGCCTCAACGGCCAGGATTCGAAGCCGCGGGTCAACACTTATGTGTACACGCTGGTGTACGGCCTCAATGGCGAGGTCGACGAGTCTCAGGCGTACAACTGCGACTGGATCAGTCTGGGTGGCGAGGCGATGTTCGCGCCGCTGAACATCCTGGAAGTGGTTGAGACCCGATGGCAGGGACACAACCCCTACGTCACCGAGGCGAACGTGAAGGCGATCGACCTCGCCAACGGCGGGGGCTTCAACCGGTTCGCGGGGAACCCACCCCAGTTCCGTCCGGTCGTGTCCTACGAGGCGGGTCGCGCCCCAATGTTCGCCGCGGGGAACCCTCTACCAAGCTACGAGGCCCCCTCGCCACGACGTGGCTTCCTCCGGATCTTTGGGCGGTAAGTCGGCCACCCGGTCAAGCCGCCGGACTCGGCGGTGCGTTCTCCCCGCGTGACGCCCGGCGCATCGTCTCCCGAAGGGGAACGGAGCGCCGGGCGTCGCGAGTTTACCCCCTCACCTTCACCGCCTCGCGCGACGGGCGGTCACCCGGAGTTGTTCACGGCACCGGCCAAGGTTGCCGAGTTCCCGGATTTCCTATTTTCGTCACGGCCGTTCAAGTTTGCCGGCGAGCCCACCCGATACTTTCCTGTGGAAGGAGACGACTCGGAATCGCCCGGAGGGCAGCCCCGCGGATCGGATTGTTCCGTATAACCGCGAGAGACGCGACGACCTGAACCGGAACCCGCCGACCGCGACGTGTGGCGACCGTGGGGGACACGAACATGAGCCGTGAACTAGGTCTCCATTCCCAACCCTGGACCTTTCGCCCGCATTTCGCGCATGGAGCGGAACGAGCGGAGTCAGCCCCGCCCGTCCTTCTGATCGAGGTGCCCGCGGTGGCTCCTTTGGTCCGCCAGGCGCGTCGACCCTCGCGGGCCGCGACGGAGCGAGTCCGAATCTGGGGAGTGATGGACCCTCCCCGGCGTCGTCGTCGGCTTCGTCGCGAGGTCCGGCTGGCGGGTTACGCCCTGCTCGCCCTGACCTCCCTCTCGACGGCGGGAATCTTGCTCCAAGGGGGGCCTGACACGTCCGTTCCGCGATCCGAGAACGCGGTTCGGCCGCCGGCGATCTCCCTGTCCATCGAGCCCGCCGCCGTCTTGCGTCCCGGCGGAACGGTCGTTTTGCCCGGCTATCTGCTTCCCGCGGACGTCTCCGAGGAGCCGAGCCATGCGGGAGGTTGATCACGCGCTGGCCAGGGTCTTTCCCCTGCGCCCCGAGACCGAACGCGGCGCGAGCGTCCCCCCACCCCCCCACGTCTCGGTCCGCCGCGAGCCAAAGGCCGATCGCGAGCCGGAAGGGGTCCGCGAGGTCACGGTGGAGGCGGCCTCGCCGCGACCGCCGGTCGCCTGGCCGGCACTGGTTCGGTTACTGGGCGACACGTACCCGGACCGATTCACCCGGCTGGCCGACGTCCTGATCGCGGCCCGTGAGCGCTCGGGAACCCGAGTCGTCTGGTTCACAAGCTGCCACCGGTCCGAGGGCTGCACCACGCTGGTCATGACCCTGGCGCGAACGCTCGCCACCCGACCCTGGCGTACGCTTCTGGTCGACGCCGACCTGGCCTCGCCGACGATTGGCCGCCAGCTCGCGCTCAATCCCAAGGTCGGCCTTGAAGGGGTCGTCACCCGGGGAGCGGCGACGTCGGACGCCCTGATCGAGTCGCCCATCGACGGTCTGACGTTCTTGCCCATGATCGAGCCGCCCTCCCACCCAAGACGCTTCTTCTCCGATCCCGCCTGGCCCAGGACCGTCGCCAGGCTCCGACGCGAGTTCGACCTGATCCTGATCGACGGCGGACCCCTGTTCCACGGATATGGCTCGTCGCGAATCCCGACCGCCGTGGACGCCGCCGTCCTGGTCCGGAATCGGACGCTGACGACGACCCGCGCCTCGAATCGCGCGAAGGGCCTGCTGGAATCGGGTGGCGTGCCCCTGCTGGGGATGGCCGAGACCTTCACGGGCTGAGACTGGTCCCGTCCTGATCCGACGTCCCGCCCTGATCGAAGGCGGAGGGAATCTCGCCCAGGGAGGTCGGTTTTCGATTCCGCGCTTCGGAGGAGCACTCGGTTGTACGAGGCGCATTTTGGGCTGCACCGTCGGCCGTTCGTCGAGACGGTGGATCCGTCGACCCACGTTCCCACGCCGAGTCGAGACGCCGTGGTCCGACGACTCCGCTACGCGCTGGAGCACGCCCAGGGACCCGCGCTGGTGTTCGGGCCTCCCGGCTCTGGAAAATCCCTGATCGCCAGGGTTCTGGCGAGGCAACTGGGCACGACCACCGCGTACCTGACGTTCCCCGCCCTGCCCACGTCCGAACTGCTCGATTACCTCGCCGAGGAGCTTGGCGCGGGAGGACCCGCGAGCCTCCCCGACGGCTCGGTGATCGGTCCCCTGCGACGGCTCCGCCAGCGACTGGCCGCCGCCTCCGCGCGTGGGGAACGTCCGCTCGTCGTCGTCGACGTGGCGCACCTGATCGACGCCCCCGCGACGTTCGAGATCCTCCAGTCGCTCCTGAACTTCGCGACCCTCGGACCTCCGGACCTCATGCTCCTGCTCGTCGGCGGAGCGGAAGTCCTGTTGTCCCTGCCCGAAGGACTGGCCGATCGGCTCGCGGCGCGTTGCTTGCTCGGAGCCTTCACCGAGTCGGAAACGGCGACCTACCTGCACGGTCGCCTGAATGCGGCCGGAGCGACCCGCCCCCTGTTCTCTCCCGAATCCATCAAAACCCTCCATCGCGCCGCGGAGGGCCTGCCCAGGCGACTCAACCGGCTGGCGGATCTCGCCCTGCTCATCGCCTACGCCGAGGGACGACCCTCTCCCGACGCCCGAGCGATCGCCGCCGCCACCCAGGACGTCGATCCGGACGGCATGGCGGCCTGACCACGCCACACGCTCACCACTTGCCGGACAGAGTCCAGACCGCGACCTTCGCGACGGGACTCCCGCCGACGAGGAACTCGTTGTCACTGGTGAACGCGAGCCCTCGGTTCCGGCCGACTCCCTCCAGGGTGAGTCGCTTCTCGCAACGAAGGACGTCCCAGATGGTCACCGTGCCATCGATCCCGGAGGCCACGGCGAGACCTCGGCCGTCATCCGTGAACGCCAGGGCGGTGGCATTCGATGAGGGCGGGGCGCATGAGCCTTTCGGTTCACATGTGGCCACGTCAAAGAGATCCACACGCGCTTCCACGCTTCCCACCGCGATGGTCTTGCTGTCGTTGGTGAATGCCACGCTGAGCGCAAGCTGGTTCGCACGATTCAGTCGTCCTCGAATCGTCCCGGTGACCGCATCGATGAGCAAGACCTCGCCGTTGAGGGCGGTCGCCGCGATGGTCCGCGCATCGGGTGAGAACCAGGCGGCCCCGGAAATCATGGGACCCGCGTGGACGCTCGCCGCGAATTCCCTCGATGCCCCCGTCTGGAGGTCCCAGAAGCGAACGATCCCCCGATTAT